>JBAVJR010000286.1:0-2295 GCA_049687855.1 Steroidobacteraceae bacterium
CTTCGCGACATCGCTGCAGTAGAGCGTCGAGCGCGTGTCGCGCGGATCGTGCGTGGTGAAACCGACCTGGTTGTTGACGATCAGGTGCAGCGTGCCGCCCGTGTAGAACGCGCGGGCCTGCGACATCTGCAGGGTTTCCTGGATCACGCCCTGACCGGCGAAGGCCGAATCGCCATGGATCAGCACGGGCATGACCTTGTCGCCCCGCTCGTCGCCACGCCGCTCCTGACGTGCGCGCACCGAACCTTCGACGACCGCGTTCACCACCTCAAGGTGCGACGGATTGAACGCGAGCGCGACGTGGACATTGCCTGACGGCGTCCTCACGTCGCACGAGAAGCCCTTGTGGTACTTGACATCACCCGAGCCCTTGAGCTGCTTGAGGTCGTACTTGCCCTCGAACTCCGAAAACAGCTCCTCAGGCGACTTGCCGAGGACATTGACCAGCACGTTGAGGCGGCCGCGATGCGCCATGCCGAAGACGATGTCTTCGACCCCGCTCGAACCGCCACTCTGGAGGACTTCCTCCAGCAGCGGTATCAGGCTGTCGCCGCCCTCGAGCGAGAACCGCTTCTGCGCGGGGTAACGCGTCGCCAGATAACGCTCGAGGCCTTCGGCCATCGTCAGGTGACGCAGGATTTCCCTGCGCGTCTCGGCAGGGAACGCCTGGCGCAGACGACCGACCTGGAAGCGGTCCTGCAGCCAGAGGCGCTCGGTTTCATCCGAGAGATGTGCGAACTCGGCGCCGATCGTGCTGCAGTAGATTTGCTTCAGCTGCGCGATGATTTCGCGCAACCTGAGCCGCGGCTTGATCGCCTCGTTGCGGCTGCCCGTCAGGAACTCGGTGTCGAGGTCGGCCTCGGTGAGCCCGAGGTAGTCGAGCCCGAGCACCTTCGGCACCGGACGCACGGTGAGACCGAGCGGATCGATTTCGGCGATCAGGTGACCGCGGTTGGCGTAGATCTGGATGAGCCGGGAAACGGCGCCCTGCTTCGCCGCGGCCGAATCGCCCAGCGGGGGCGAGCCCGCGGGTCCCGCTGCCACGGACCCTGCCGGCAACGGCTGCCGCGGGACCTTGGCGCGACGCGCCAGCTCTTCGAGCAGCGGGCCGTGGGCAACGTCCTGGCCCGATGGGCCCAGGCTCGCAAAATATTCACGCCAGCGCGCGTCAACCGAGTCCGGTTGCACGAGATAGCGTTCATACATCGCCTCGACGTAGGCGTCGTTGCCGGCCGCCAGCGGGGTAGCCATCAGCATCGGTTTGGCTTCGGTCATCACGTCCCGTTCGTATCCCGCCGGAGGCTGGATCCAGGCACCCTGTTCAGGGAAAAAAATGGCCCGTCAGTTTAGCGAAATCGGGGGGACCGGGCAGCAAACCGGCGGACCCGACCAAAGTGCGCAACTTCCGGCCGGCCAAACCCGTCCGCGCTAGACTCCGCGCACGAGTGGCAAAAGGGATTGAGAACGATGTCCGAGGACGACGGCATGCAGGGCGCAGGAACGCGCCCGACGGCGTTCCTCAGCTATTCACACGCGGACCAGGACCGGGTTCGCCTGCTCGCAAACGCGCTCGAACAGGCCGGCATCAGCGTCTGGTGGGACACCCTGATCGAGGGCGGTGCGGTGTTCGCGAAGTCCGTCGAGGTCGCCCTCGACCGCTGCGATGCGGTGATCGTCGCCTGGTCGAAAGTCTCGGTGTCGTCCGACTGGGTGCTCGACGAAGCCGCGCAGGGGCGCGACATGCGCAAGCTGGTACCGGTCTCGCTCGACGGCACGATGCCACCCCTGGGGTTCAGGCAGTACCTCTCGGTCGACCTGCTGGGCTGGCGCGGCGATGCCAACGCGACGCAGATTGCGACGATCGTGCGTGGCGTCGCAGCTATCGCGGGCCGGCCGATCGAGGCTGCCGCATATCAGGGCAAACTGCACGCGCCGGGTTCCCCGCCACCTGCTCGCCTGACGCGCCGCGCGATGCTGCTGGTCGCTGGCGGCACGGCGCTCGCCGGAGCGGCGGGCATCTTCGCGTGGCGCAGCAGTCGCCCCGGCGGCGGTCCGACCGCAGCGGCGGTCAACAGCGTTGCAGTGCTGCCATTCAAGAACATCAGCGGCGACACCAGCCAGGACTATTTCTCGGACGGTCTTTCCGAGGAACTGCGCTCGACCCTCGCCCGCAACCTGAAGCTGCAGGTAATGGCCCAGGCGTCGTCCGCCAAGTTCCGTGACCGCACCGAGGATGCCGTGACGATCGCATCGCGCCTCGGCGTGGCTTATCTGCTCGATGGCACGGTCCGGAAG
>JBAVJR010000287.1:0-9974 GCA_049687855.1 Steroidobacteraceae bacterium
CGGTCGCCGCGAAAGAGCGGCAGGCCCACCGTGACCATCGCGCTCAGCATGTCCGGGCGCGACATGCCATCCGGCGCGTTCTGCCGGAAGCCGTAGCTGACGTCGAGCATCCACGCAGGTTTACGCAGCTCGCGCGCCACGTCCTCCGCGGTGCGCGCGGCGTCGATGCGGCGCATGTAATCGAGTTGCGCCGGATGCCGGGCGAGCCGCGCCTCGAGCGCTGCGAGCGGTTCGAGATCGGCCCGCGGCGAGAGCCCCTCCGGCTGCGCGCGTGCGGCCTCGTCCGCGCCGAGCCAGAACGACAACTGTGAGCGGTACATCGCAACTTCACGGTCGAGATCGAGCTGCTGCTCGCGCAACATCGCAGCGTCGAGTCCGGCCTGCAGCACGTCGAGCTGCCTGCCTTCACCCGCTGCGTAACGGGCCCGCGCGGACTGGCGCATCTGCTCGACCCAGCTGGCCTGTTCGACCAGCAGCGCCTGCGCCGCGCCCAGGTAGGCCAGTTGCGTCCAGAGTTTGCGCACATCGCGCCGGACGATCTGCTCGCGGTCGAGCGCCGTCGCGTCCATGGCGGTCGCGAGTTGCTCCATCTGTTTGCGCGAAAGCCGGCGTGACTTGCCGGGCTGGAATTCCTGTACGACGCCCACCTCGAGCATCGTCATGTCCTCGGCGTCGAGGCTGAAGGAATCCACCGGCACGTTGACCGCGCCGACTCGCAGCTGGGGATCCATCAGTTCGCCGTCCATGACGGCGCGTTCGCGCATTGCGGCGCCTTGCGCACGCATCTCGCGCAGCATCGCGTCGCGGTCGATTGCGATGCGTTCGGATTCGGCCAGGGTGAGCCCTGCGGCCACGGCCTGCAGCGGCAACGGCCCGCCGGCGAGCGCCACTGCAAGCGTCAGGACACCCGCGAAACGATTTGGAAACGAGATCATGCCAGCACTCCGAATGGTCACAGCGCGCCTGCGGCCGGGCCGCTGGCGGTCAGACGACGACGGGAGTGCGGGCTACTTCAGGAACCGGCAGAGACTGACGGCGAGCGAGGTGCCCGGCGCCGGGGCGGGAGCCCGTGCAGCGACGCAGTCCACTGCGGATTGCTTTGCATCGCCCACGGCAAAAAGCACCAGGGTTGGGGGCGGCGCCAGGAGGGCCGCCGCGAAACCCATGCGCGAATCCACCCGCGGGTCGTGCGGGAAGGAGCAAACCGCCTGTTCGGCGCCCTGTTCCGGTTGCTGCGGCGGGCAGTACGGGCAATGCTCGCCCGGCGCCATCACCATGCCATCGGGCATGGACGCCCCGGACGGCGCCGGATCGACGGACGATGCAGTCACCATCCCCGACTGGGAATCGAGCGCCATCACGCACGGAATCGCCGCAAACTGCAGCCACGTCAGGCAGAACGCCGCCAGCACGACCCGCGACAGGGTGCGCTGCTTGCGACGGAACCAGTGGAGGGCTGCGGGTTGCATTCCGGACTCGGTCAAGAAGTGCCTGAAACCTACCCCGCTCAGACCAGCGAGGCAAGCCAAATGCTCCGCGGAGGGGGTAAAACCTGCGGCAAGTCCCTAGTCGCGTGCCAGAATCGTCCGATGACCCGCTTACGCATCGCGGCGGCCTGCGCCTCCTTGTCTTGCCGGACTTGCCGGACCTTCCTGTCCTTCCTGTCCTTCCTGTCCTTCCTCCCCTTCACGACAGGCTGCAGCCGTGAACCCGCGCAGCCCCCTCCCTGGCTGGGCGCAGCGACACTCGTAGCCACGCCGGCGGCGCCCGGTGCGAGGTTTCCAAACCTGGCCTCCGCCGCTGACGGCCAGACTGTCGTGATGAGCTGGCTGGAACCCGGCGCCGGGGACGACTTCCGCCTGCGCTACGCAAAGTGGCAGCGCACCGGGCGCTGGGGCACACCGCTCGAAGTTGCATCCGGCAAGGACTGGTTCATCAACTGGGCCGACTTCCCGTCCGTCGTCCCGGCAAATGACGGGCCCTGGACCGCGCACTGGCTGCAGCAGAAGCCGGGCGGCGTGTATGCCTACGACGTGATGACGCGGCTCAGTGCCGACGGCGGCCACACGTGGAGCGAGCCGCACTCGCCGCACGACGATGGCACGGCCACCGAGCACGGCTTCGTCTCGCTCGCGAACATCGGCGGCCGTCCGTACGGCGTCTGGCTGGACGGGCGCAAGACCGCGGGCGAAGGCCACGATCACGGCGCGGATGATCACGCTGCGGCGCAGGGCGCAATGACGTTGCGCGGCGCCGTGCTGACGCCTGCAGGCGCGATCGACGGCAGCGAAATCGACGCGCGTGTCTGCGACTGCTGCCAGACCGACGTGGCAGTGAGCGGGGCCGCGCTGCTCGTCGTGTACCGCAATCGCAGCGAGGACGAGACGCGCGACATCCAGGCCGCACGGCTTGAGAACGGCGTGTGGACGACACCGGTCACCGTGCATGCCGACGGGTGGCGCATCGACGCGTGCCCGGTCAACGGGCCCGCCGTGGCGGCGCGCGGCGAAGAAGTGGCTGTCGCCTGGTTTACCGCTCCGGACCAGCCGCGCGTGCGCGTGGCTTTCTCTGCGGACGGCGGGCGAACGTTCGGACCGCCGCTCGAAGTGGCGAGCGGCAAAGTCGTCGGTCGCGTCGACGTCGTGCTGCTGCAGGACGGACGGGCCGTGGTCAGTTGGCTTGCCGAAACGGTGAACGGTGCCGTGATCCGGGCCCAGCCGTTCAACCACACCGGCGCAGCGGATGTCGCCATGGACATTGCGACAGCCAACGTCGCCCGCTCCTCGGGCTTTCCACAGATGGTCCAGGTGACGAACGGCCTGCTGTTCGCATGGACCGAAAATGGCTCCGTCCCGACGGTCCGCACGGCCTTTGCGCCGCTCTACTGACCTGCACGTGCGGTCACGGCGCAGGGGCTGCTGTGCTAGCATTTCGGACCCGTTTTGCAACAAAACCAGACCCCTCGGA
Organism: Steroidobacteraceae bacterium; assembly: GCA_049687855.1. Taxonomy (GTDB): domain Bacteria; phylum Pseudomonadota; class Gammaproteobacteria; order Steroidobacterales; family Steroidobacteraceae; genus RPQJ01. The sequence continues at coordinate 2,968 of JBAVJR010000287.1, forward strand.
GCCAGGTGATGTCCACCGCGGTCAAGCTCGACGTGCCCCCGCAGGGCCAGAAGATCACGATCTCGAACGGGAAGCTCGTCGTTCCCGACCAGCCGATCGTGCCGTTCATCGAAGGCGACGGCACGGGCGCCGACATCTGGCGGGCCTCGGTGCGCGTGCTCGACGCGGCGGTCGCCAAGGCCTACGGCGGCAAGCGCAAGATCCACTGGATGGAGGTCTATGCCGGCCAGAAGGCGAACGACCTCTTCAACACCTGGCTGCCGGACGAAACCGTCGCGGCCTGCCGCGAGTACCTGGTCTCGATCAAGGGCCCGCTCACGACGCCGATCGGCGGCGGCATCCGCTCGCTGAACGTCGCGCTGCGCCAGATGCTCGACCTCTACGTCTGCCTGCGCCCGGTGCGCTGGTTCAAGGGCGTGCCCTCCCCGGTCAAGGCGCCGGAGAAGGTGGACATGGTGATCTTTCGTGAAAACACCGAGGACATCTACGCCGGCATCGAGTTCGAGCAGGGCAGCCCCGAGAACGAGAAGTTCAAGCAGCTGTTCAAGGAAGCCTTCCCGAAGCTCTACGGCAAGATCCGTTTCCCGGATACGTCGGGCATCGGCATCAAGGCCGTCTCGCGGGAAGGCACGGAGCGTCTCTTCCGCGCCGCGATCGAATACGCGCTCGTCAACAAGCGCAAGAGCGTGACGATCGTGCACAAGGGCAACATCATGAAGTTCACGGAAGGCGCCTTCCGCAACTGGTGCTATGCCCTCGCCGAGCGCGAATTCGCCGGCCAGACCTACACCTGGGACCAGTGGGAGCGCACCAAGGCGGCGAAGGGCGAGAAGGCCGCCAGCGCCGAGCAGGCCGCGGCGCAGGCCGCCGGCAAGGTGATCATCAAGGACGCCATCGCCGACATCACGCTGCAGCAGGTGCTGACGCGCCCGGAGGAGTTCGACGTCATCGCGACGATGAACCTGAACGGCGACTACCTCTCCGACGCACTAGCAGCGCAGGTGGGCGGCATCGGCATCGCCCCGGGCGGCAACGTCAACTACATGACGGGCCACGCGGTGTTCGAAGCCACGCACGGCACGGCGCCGAAGTACGCCAACCTCGACAAGGTGAACCCTGGCTCGGTAATCCTGTCGGGCGAGATGATGCTGCGCTACATGGGATGGTTCGAGGCGGCAGACGCCATCATCGCCGCGATGGACAGGAGCATCGGCCAGAAGACGGTCACTTACGATTTCGCGCGCCTCATGCCGGGGGCCACCGAAGTGAAGTGCAGCGAATTCGGCGACGTGCTGATCCGCAACCTCTGAGCAGATCCGGGTCGGGCCGGGCGGCGCTAGGAACGTTTCGACGATGAACCTGTCCGTCGCACAGCCCTCCTCTCGCGACACGCTGGTCGCCGACTGCGCCCGGCTGCTGGTCGAAGCTTTCGCGGACTACAACGCGGAATTCCGCTCGGTCACGCAGCGCGCCCCGCAGCGCTTCGAGGAGCGGGACTGGCGTGCCAGCCAGAAAGATGCCGTGGAGCGCATCGAGCTCTATGACAAGTACGTCACGGGCAGCGTCGAGCTCATGCGCCAGCGCCTGGGCGAGGACGTGCACGAGCGCGCCATCTGGTCGAGCGTCAAGCGCCGGTTCGACGAGATCATCGATCCGCTGCCCGACAACGAGTTCATCAAGACGTTCTTCAGCTCGGTCACGCGCAAGACGTTCGCCACGGTCGGCGTCGATCCGGCGGTCGAGTTCATCGCGCTCGACCTCGACCCGCTCGGCAACGTGCGCACGCACGTCGAGACCAAGGTCTACGCCAACCGTGGCGACATCGAACTGCTGGCCGAGGAACTGCTGGCGGATTTCAGCTTCCGCACGCCTTATCGCGACTTCGAGCACAGCGTCAAGATGATCGCCGACGAGGTGAAGGCCCTCGCCAACTCCGGCACGGAACGCCGCGTGATCGAATCGGTCGAGGTGATCAAGAAGGTCTTCTACCAGATGACGCGCGCCTACCTCGTCGGGCGCATCAATGGCCGCGGCTGGACCATGCCGTTCGTGGTCTCGCTGCGCAACGGCGACAGCGGCGTGGTGGTCGACGCCATCATGCTCGAGGAAAGCACGGTCAGCGTGCTCTTCAGCTTCACGCGCTCGTATTTCCACGTCGACCTCGCGCACGTCGGCGAAGTCGTCAAGTTCCTGAAGACCATCCTGCCGCGCAAGCGGGTCAGCGAGCTGTTCACCGTGCTCGGCCGGGCCAAGCAGGGCAAGACCGAGCGGTATCGCGAACTGTTCAGCCACCTGCAGCAGTCGGACGACGACTTCGTACTGGCGCCGGGCGAACGCGGGCTGGTGATGGTCTGCTTCACGCTGCCGTCATTCGACGTCGTGTTCAAGCTGATCCGCGACAAGTTCCCGTACCAGAAGAACATCCTGCGCGAGGACGTGCTGACCAAGTACGAGCTCGTCTTCAAGCACGACCGCGCCGGCCGCCTGGTGGACGCGCAGGAGTTCAAGAGCATCAAGTTCCCGCGCGCGCGCTTCTCGCGCGAGCTGCTGGAGGAGCTCGAGCAGGAAGCCGCCCGCACCGTGCACTTCGAAGGCGACGACGTCATCATCGACCATGTGTACATCGAGCGGCGCATGACCCCGCTCAACCTGTACCTGCGCTCGGCCACCCGCGCCGAGGCCGAGAAGGCCGTGATCGAATACGGGCAGGCCATCCGCGACCTCGCCGTCACCAACATCTTCCCGGGCGACCTGCTGCTCAAGAACTTCGGCGTGACGCGGCACGGGCGCGTGATCTTCTACGACTACGACGAGCTGTGCCTGGTCACGGATTGCCGCTTTCGCGAGATCCCGCAGTCGCAGCACGACGAGGACGACATGCGCGCGGATGCCTGGTTCTACGTCGGCGAGAGCGACGTGTTCCCCGAGACGTTCATCAACTTCCTCGGGTTCGATCCGCAGCTGAAACAGGTGTTCCTCGATGCGCACGCCGAGGTGCTCACCGCCGAATGGTGGCGCGGCATCCAGGAGCGCCTGCGCGAGGGCGAGTTGCTCGAGGTCCTGCCTTACCACCGGCACCGCGTGCGCGTCTTCAGCAGCCTGTAGCGCCTGCGCGCGAACCTGCGGGACACACCACCGATGAGCACCGTCCACACTCGCGCGCCGCTCTGGCTGGTGGCACTGCTCTGCCTGATGGCTCTTGCGTTCCAGGGCACGCGGGGCATCTGGGAACCCGACGAAGGCCGCTACAGCTCGGCCGGCATCAACATGCACGAGAGCGGCGACTGGCTCATCCCCACCATCGACGGCGAGCATCCGCACCTGACCAAGCCGCCGCTGACGTACTGGGCGCTCGCCGCGAGTTTTGCCGCGCTCGGCCACAACGAATGGGCGGCGCGCCTGCCGAGCGCGCTCGCGTACATCGGGACGGGGCTGTTCGCGTTCGGCCTCGGCCGCCGGCTCTGCCCGCAGCAGCCGTGGCTGCCCGCCGTGGCCTGGGGCCTTTCGTTCGCGCCGGCCATCGCCTCGAACATCGTCTCGACCGACCCCTTGCTGGTCCTGTTCGAGACGGCGGCGATGTATGCCTTCGTCGAGGCGTGGTCCCGCGAGGGGCCCGACGCCCGGCGCTGGTTCGCGCTCATGTGGCTGGGCTGGGGCCTCGCGTTCATGACCAAGGGGCCGCCGGGGCTGCTGCCGCTCCTGGCGATGATGCTCTACCTGGGCATCCACGATCGACCACGCTTCAGGTCGATGTTCGTGCCTGCCGGGCTGCTGTCGTTCGCCGTCGTCGGGTTCACGTGGTTCGGCGTCGTGGTTGCGCAGCAACCCGACCGGCTCGGCTACTTCCTCGGCTACGAGGTGTACGACCGGGTCTTCACTGCAGCCCATGACCGCAACGCGCAGTGGTACGGCGCGTTCGAGGTCTACGTCCCGATGCTCATCGTCGGCACGCTGCCGTGGTCGCCGCTGGCGATCGTCGCAGCCGGCGGCCCGGCCGCCGCCTGGCGCACGTTCAGGACCCGATTGCGGGAGCGTAATCGCGACTGGCTGCTGCTGGCGTACTGGCTGCTGCTGCCGCTCGCGGTGTTCTTCCTCGCGCGCTCGAGGCTGCAGCTCTACGTGCTGCCGCTGTTCGTCCCGCTCGCGCTCATGATGGCGCGCGCGCTGACGGGATCGCGCCAGGCCGCAGGCCGGCGGCTCGTGTGGATCGCGGGCCTCACCCTGGCCGCCCTGGTCACGCTCAAGGGTGTGCTGGCGTACTGGCACACGGACCGGGACGCGCGCGACATCGCCGCGCAGGTGTCGACGCTCCTGCAGGGTCGTGCAGTGGACCGCATCGTGTTCGTCGGCATGCGTCCGTACTACGGCCTGAATGTCTATCTGGACGTGCCGATCGAAGGCATCCAGCTCGGCGAGCGCCGGTTCGAGTATTCGAAGTACTTGACTGAAGAGAGCCTCTGCGACGAAGTCCAGGACAAGGAGCGGGACGTCTTCGCGATCAAGGCGCTGCGCACGGAAAAGTTCGATGCCGCCCTGGCGGCCTGCGGCGCGATGCCGGCGCCGATCGGCACGGCCTTCGCGGACGGCAACGACATCCGGTTCTTCGTGGTCGCACGCGCGACTCGGTAGCTGTTTCGGGCTAGGATTGCCCATGACGACCCGTGGCCGGCGGTCCAACGGACCTGGCGCAGGTCATCGTTCGCCCAGGGAGGAAGACGGATGAAACCGATGACCAGGCTCGCACGCCTGCTCGCAGCCCCGTTGCTGCTCGGGCTCGCCGCGACGGCGGCCGCACAGGATTCCAACATCACCCAGCCGATCCCGGAACTCGAGCGCCTGCTCGCCGCCGAGCCGCTGGTCATTGCGCAGGCCGAGATCAGCCGGCCCAAGGCCAAGGGCGACATCACGCTCAAGGCGGAAGTGTCCCTCGGCGGCGCCCCGCCGCTGCGCGTCAAGCTGCGCAAGGCCGAACCCGGCGCCGACTCGTTCAACAACGTGCCGCGTTACGACCTCGCGGCGTACGAGTTGCAGAAGCTCTTCATCGATCCCGCCGAGTACGTGGTGCCGCCGACGGCGCTGCGCTTCATTCCGCGCGCCGATTTCGCGAAGTACCAGCCCGACGTGGCGCGGACCTTCGCGGCCGCCGACCAGGTGCTGGCCGTGCTGCAGTACTGGCTGAGCGATATCACCGTCGTCGCCGACGTCTACGATCCCGCCCGCTTCGACGCGGACCCGCTGTATGCACGTCACATCGGGCAGCTGAACGTGCTCACCTACCTGATCAGGCACCGCGATTCGAACGTCGGCAATTTCCTCATCGGCAAGGCCGCGACGAGCGCCCGCGTGTTCTCGATCGATCACGGCGTCGCGTTCGCTTCCGGGGACAGCGACCGCGGCGAGGCCTGGAAGGACATCCGTGTCAACCGGCTGCCGGCCGACACGGTCGCACGACTTCGCACCGTCACCGTGCCGGTACTCGAGCAACACCTCGGCGTGCTGGCGCAATGGCAGCTCGAAGGCGATCGCTACGTGCCCGCCGCGCTCGGGCCCAACCTGTCTCCTTACCGCGGGGTGAGGCGCGCAGGCAAGGACCTGCAGATGGGGCTCACGAAGAGCGAAATCGAAGCGGTGAATCGCCTGCGCGTCCGGCTGCTGCAGCGCATCGATGCAGGCGAGATCGCCGTCGTGGCCGCCCCGGATCAAGGAGCGCAGGAATGAGCAGCCACCGTCTGCCAGGGTTCGCGCTCGCGTCGTTGCTCGGGCTCACTGCAATCACCGGCCTCGCCCTGCCGGTACCGGCGGTCGCCCAGGCAGCGCAGGTGCAATGGAGCGGCGTGGATCGACTGGTGGCATTCGCCGACGTGCACGGCGCCTACACCGAACTGGTCACGCTGCTTCGCGAAACCGGCATCGTCGATGCGCAGGACCGCTGGGCAGCAGGGCCAACGCACGTCGTGAGCCTCGGCGACCTGCTCGACCGCGGCGCCGATTCGCGCAAAGTCATGGACCTGCTGATACGGCTGCAGGGTGAGGCCCAGGCGGCCGGCGGGCAGCTGCACGTCGTGCTCGGCAACCACGAAGCGATGAACGTGCTCGGCGACCTGCGCTACGTGGACATCGGCGAGTACGCTGCGTACGCCGACGTCGAATCCGTGGCCGAGCGTGCGGACCTGCGCAAGGCCTGGGAGGCGAGGCAGGGCGCCGGATCCGGGCCCGCTTTCGACCAGCAGTTTCCGCCTGGATATTTCGGTCACCGCGCCGCGCTGTCGCCCAGGGGCAAGTACGGCCAGTGGCTGCTGTCGCTGCCCGTCGCGATCGCGATCAACGACACGCTCTTCATGCACGCCGGACCGTCCAGCGTCCTGCGCGGCATGAGCCTGCAGGAACTCAACCTGCGCTACCGAACCGCGCTCACCGAATACCTGGGACTCGCCGACCGGCTCACGCAGGCCGGGCTGTTGCAGCAGGGCGATGCGTTCCACGCCCGACCAAAGCTGGCCCGGGAACGCCTCTCGGTGCTGACGGCAGCCGCGTCGGCAAGCGGCGGGACGGCCGATGGCGCGCTGACCGGCGCAGTGCAGCGCTTCGAGGCAGCCGACGACGACGCCCTCCTCTCCCCGGACGGCCCCAACTGGTATCGCGGCGCCGCACTGTGCAACGAGGCAGCGGAAGCCGATGTGCTGCTGCCGCTGCTGCAGCAGTTCGGGGTGACGCGACTGGTCGTTGGACACACTCCCACGCGCGACTTGCGCGCGGTCACGCGCTTCGACGGGCGCGTCGTGAAGCTGGACGCCGGCATGAATCGCGCGGCATACAAGGGCCGTGCGGTTGCGCTCTACCTGCAGCCCTCCGGACTCAGCGTGCGTTACGCGGGCGAACCGGACGCCACGCCGCTGCAACCGGAAGGCCTCTTCGTCGCGCCCAACGAACTCGACGATGCCAGCGTGCTGGCCGCGCTGAGCGACGGCGAGGTCACCGTCACGGGTCCGCGAGGCCCGAACGAGCTG
>JBAVJR010000288.1:0-7311 GCA_049687855.1 Steroidobacteraceae bacterium
CTTCCTCCCCTTCCTCCCCTTCCTCCGACGGCTGGGCGCCCGGTCGCAACTACGAGCTCGTGCTCGAACCGGAGCACTTCGACCGCTGGCTCGACGCACTGCGCGCCGCCGACGTCTTCGCGTTCGACACGGAAACGACGTCCCTCGACTACATGCAGGCCGAGATCGTCGGCGTCTCGTTCGCGGTCGGACCCGGATCTGCGGCCTACGTGCCGCTCGCGCACACCTATCCCGGCGCCCCGGACCAGCTGGACCGTGCCGAGGTGCTGCAGAAGCTGCAGCCGCTGCTCGAGGACGAACGTCGCGGCAAGCTGGGTCATCACCTGAAGTACGACGCGCACGTGCTGCGCAACCACGGCGTCGAACTGCGCGGCATGCGCTTCGATACGATGCTGGAGTCGTACGTGCTGAACAGCACGGCGACCCGTCACGACCTGGATTCGGTGGCGAGGCTGTACCTGGGCGTCGAGACGATCCACTACGAGGACGTCGCGGGCAAAGGCGCGAAGCAGCTCAATTTCCGCGATGTCGCCGTCGAGACCGCTGCGGAATATTCGGCCGAGGATTCCGACGTCGCGCTGCGCCTGCATCGCACGCTCTGGCCACGGCTGGAGGCCGTGCCCGCGCTCGCCCGGCTCTACCAGGAGATCGAGCAGCCGCTCGTGCCCGTGCTGCTCGACATGGAACACTGCGGCGTGCTGGTCGACGCGCAGATGCTCAAGCGCCAGAGCCATGAGCTCTCGCGCAGCCTCGTCGAACTCGAGCAGCGCGCACATGCGGCGGCGGCGCAGCCTTTCAACCTCGAATCGCCGAAGCAGCTGCAGGAGGTGCTGTTCGGCAAGCTCGGCCTGCCCGTGAAGCGCAAGACGCCGACGGGGCAGCCGTCGACGGCCGAAGACGTGCTCGAGGAACTGGCCGACGAGTTCGAGCTGCCGCGCATCATCCTCGAGTACCGCGGACTCGCGAAGCTGCGCTCCACGTATACGGACAAGCTGCCGGAGCAGATCAATCCACGCACCGGCCGCGTGCACACGTCATATCACCAGGCCGTGGCGGCGACAGGGCGCCTGTCTTCGACCGACCCGAACCTGCAGAACATCCCGATCCGCACGGCGGAAGGCCGCCGCATCCGGCAGGCATTCGTTGCGCCGCCGGGCCATGTCCTGATAGCCGCGGACTACTCGCAGATCGAGCTGCGCATCATGGCGCACCTGTCGGGCGACGCCGGCCTGCTCGACGCGTTCGCGCACGACCGCGACATTCACCAGGCAACCGCTGCCGAAGTCTTCGGGGCACCCTCGCCCGATCAAGTCACGCCCGAACAGCGGCGCGCGGCGAAGGCGATCAACTTTGGACTCATCTACGGGATGTCCGCCTTCGGGCTCGCGCGCCAGCTCGGCATCGAGCGCGGCGCGGCGCAGCAGTACGTGGACTTGTACTTCCAGCGTTACCCGGGCGTGAAACGCTACATGGACGAGACGCGCGCGACGGCACGCGAGCAGGGTTTCATCGAGACCGTGTTCGGACGCCGGCTCTACCTGCCGGAGATCCGGTCACCCAATGCGCAGATGCGGCAGTACGCCGAGCGCAGCGCGATCAACGCGCCGATGCAGGGCACGGCGGCGGACATCATCAAGCGCGCAATGATCGAGGTGCATCGGTGGCTGTCCGGCCAGCCTCACGCGCGTCTCATGATGCAGGTGCACGACGAGCTCGTGCTCGAAGTGGCGGAGGATCGCGTCGACGGCGTGCTCGCCGAACTGCGCGGGCACATGGTGGCCGCAGCCGATTTGCGCGTTCCGCTCAAGGTTGAAGTCGGCGTGGGCAAGAACTGGGACGAAGCGCACTGAAGTTAGCCACGGTGTGTCCACCGAAACAGCCGTAAAATGACCCATCCGGGCGTCCCGCCCAGTCAAGGAGACACATCATGCGCAAGACCACCCTCGCCGCCGCGCTCGCGGCTGCATGCGGCCTGTTCAGCCTGCCCGCCGTCGCTGCCGACAACGGCATCTACCTGGGCGCCAGCGCCGGCCAGAGCGGTGTCCAGTACGACGAGAATTTCAACGGCCAGGATTTCAGCTTCGACGCCAGCGCCACGGGCTTCAAGGCAATCGCCGGCTGGCGGTTCCTCGACTGGCTGGCGGTGGAAGCCAACTACGTCGACCTCGGCTCCGGCGACGACAACGTGCTCGGCGAAAAGATCGAGTCCGACGTCAATGGCGTGTCGCTGTCGGCCGTTGGATTCGTCCCCATCGGTCCGGTGGACCTGTTCGCGCGTGTGGGCGCCATCAACTGGAATGCAGACCTCAGCGCGCCGAACCTCGGCGTGAGCGCGAGCGACGACGGCACCGACCTGGCCTATGGCATCGGCGCCCAGTTCCGCGTGTGGAGCCTGGCCATTCGGGGCGAGTACGAGGTATTCGACATTTCCGATGCGGACACGATCGACATGATCTCGATCGGCGTCACATGGACGTTCCTGTAATTTAACCCATTGACCGGCAATGGATTATTGGTGGGTCAGGCACGGCAAGAAACCTGGCCGGGTGCAGCCGGAACTTTCCCGGCAGGACCCCCTCTAATCTGCTTGAGCGTCCTTGCGATGCTTGGCGTCGGCCTACCTCCCTGGGCCCGACGTCTGCCCGGTCATCCCCCAATACCGGGTTGATTAACCCCGGCTGGACCCGCTGGTCCTGCCGGGGTTTCTTTTATGCGCTTCCCGTCGAGCAGCTTTTCGAGCGCGCCGCGCGCTTCCTGCACGCCATCCCCCGAGTGCGCCGAGAACAACTGCACCGTGACGAGGCCGTCCCGCGGCAGTCTGCGGCGGACCCCCTGCAGCGCGTTGCCCGCCGCGCCCCGGCCGAGCTTGTCGGCCTTGGTCAACAGGATGTGCACCGGCAAACCGCGCGACGAAGCCAGCGCCAGCATGTCCTGGTCGTGGTCGGTCATTGGATGTCGCACGTCCATGACCACGATCGTGCCCTGCAATGCGGCGCGCTTGGCGAAATAGCCCTCGAGCAGCGTGCCCCAGTGAGCCCGCATGCTGCCCGCCACCTTGGCGAACCCGTAACCCGGCAGGTCGACGAGCCTGCGACCCGGCTGCAGCTCGAAAAAATTGAGCAGCCGCGTGGCGCCCGGACTCTTGCTGGTCCGGGCCAGCCCCTTGCGCTGGGTGATCGCGTTGATGGCGCTCGACTTGCCGGCATTGGAGCGGCCGGCCACCGCGACTTCGACGCCCGTATCCGGGGGCAACTGCCCCAGCTTGTTCGCGCTGGTGAGGAATCGGACTTCGGGGTATGCGGCCATGCTTCCTGCCAGCGGGACGCGCCCACGACGCGCGAAGACCTTAGTGTACAATTTACGGCTCGCCCGGCAGGCCGCAGAACAGCAAAGTCCCCGGCCTTTCTGCGCCCGGCGCCCGTTCGGTCCTTGGGAGTGGATTCAGACATGACCGCGAAGTTCGCCGCCCTCACGCTGGTTGCCGTGCTCGGCTGGACCGGCCCCGCTCACGCAGCAGGCACCGTCGAAGCCGGCCAGGCCAAATCGGCCACCTGCATGGCCTGCCACGGCATGGACGGCAACAGCGCGAATCCCGAATGGCCGGCGCTCGCGGGCCAGCATTCGTCGTACATCGTCAAGCAACTCAAGCACTTCAAGGCCGGTGAGCGGCAGAACGCGCTGATGGGCCCGATGGCCATGATCCTGGCCGACCAGGACATGGAGGACCTCGCCGCGTACTACTCGTCGCAGACGCACCAGCCGACGGGCGAGACGGAGCCCTCGAAGCTCAAGCTCGGCCAGAACATCTACCGTGCCGGCATCGCGTCGAAGGGCGTGCCGTCGTGTGCCGGCTGCCATGGCCCGAACGGCCGCGGCATCGCGGGCGCGGCGTTTCCGATGATTGGCGGCCAGCACGCCGTGTATGCCGCGATCCAGCTGCGCAATTACAAGTCGGGCGCACGCGCCACCGACCCGAACTCGATGATGCGGACGATCACGGCCCGGCTCACGGACGAGGAAATCGATGCCGTCGCGTCGTACCTCCAGGGCCTGCGTTGAACCTCGCGTTTCGTCGTCGGTCAGAAGCCACCATGAACAAGCAGACACTCGTTGCCCGGGCCCGGCAGGCGTTCGCCGCCGGCGTGCTGTTGCTGGCGGCCGGCACGGCCTCCGCCGCATTCACGCCCCAGCAGGGCGTGAACTACAAGCTGCTGACGCCTGCACAGCCGACCAGCGTCGCCCCGGGCAAGGTCGAGGTGGTCGAGGTGTTCTGGTATGCCTGCGGCCACTGTTACCTGCTCGAGCCCAAGCTCGAGGCCTGGAGCCGCAAAGGCAAGCCGGCCAATGCCGAACTCGTGCGCTTGCCCGCCACGTGGAACAACACGCTCAAGACGCACGCACGCGTCTTCTACACGATGGAGCTGCTCGGCAAGCAGAACCTGAACCCCGAGATCTGGCGTGAGATCAACGTGAAGGGCAATCGGCTCGATACGCCTGCCGCGATCGAGGCGTTCTTCACGTCGCGCGGCGTGAGCAAGGCCGATTTCCAGAAGGCATTTGCGGGTTTCGCGGTCGACTCCAAGATCATGAAGGCAGACGACCTCAACCGCCGCTACAAGATCTCGGGCACCCCCACGGTGGTCGTGAACGGCAAGTACGTCACCGACCTCAGCATGGCCGGCAGCGAGGACAAGCTGTTCGAAGTGATCAATGCGCTGGTAGCCAGGGAAACGCCGGCGAACTGATTGCAGCCGAAATACGCGCGCGCGGTTTTTTCGCTGCGCCCTGTGTTACAACGGCGGCCGGACTTCCGGCGGATTTCCTGATGCTGCGCTTATTGATTCCCACCGGCAGCGGCTACACCTGGGTCGAGCACACCCCGCCGGCGCCCTTTCCGGACGAATTCCTGTGGGCGGACCTCTTCGAGCCGACTCCCGAGGAAGAGCGCGCCGTCGAGGCGCTGCTCACGGTCGACGTGCCCACGCGCGACGAGATGAAGGAGATCGAGACCTCCAGCCGCCTGTATGAAGAGGGCGGCGCCGTGTACATGACGGCGACGGTCGGCAGCAAGCTCGACAGCGAGCGCCCGGAGAGCAGCGCGCTCACGTTCATCCTCGCCAACGGGCGGATGATCACCAACCGCTACGTCAACCCGACGCCGGTGCAGCGCTTCATGCAGTTCGTCGAGCGGTCGCCCGCGGCGTGCACTTCATCGGCCACGCTGTTCGCGGGACTGCTCGAATCCTTCGTCGAACGAATCGCCGACCTGCTCGAACGCGTGCAGACCGAACTCGATGCCGTGTCGTTCGCGATCTTTCCGCGTGGTGGCGCAAACTCGCCGAGCAGCGCCGACCTGCACGCCCTCATCCGCCAGATCGGCGCCGACGGCGACCTGGTCTCGAAGGCGCGGGAAAGCCTCGTGAGCTTCCAGCGCATCCTGATGTACGTGCAGCAGACCCCGAACCTCGAGCTCTCGTCGGACCAGCGCAACCGCTTCAAGTCGACGCTGCGCGACGTGCAGTCGCTGTCGGACCACGCGTCGTTCCTGGTCAGCAAGATCCAGTTCCTGCTCGACGCCGTGCTCGGCCTCATCAACCTCGAGCAGAACAACATCATCAAGATCTTCTCGGTCGCGGCCGTGATGTTCCTGCCGCCGACGCTGGTTGCCAGCATCTACGGCATGAACTTCCACTTCATGCCGGAGCTCGACAAGCACTGGGGATACCCGGTGGCCCTGCTGGCCATGGTGTTCTCGGCGCTGGTCCCTTACCTCTACTTCCGCCGCAAGGGCTGGCTGTAGTCCGGGCCGTCGCGAACCGATGACGCCGGGCGTCTACCTCGCCCTGACCGCAACGATCGCGGTGGCGGCGCTCACCCCCGGCCCGGCCGTCACGGCCATTGTCGCGCGCGCCATCACCGACGGCGTCCGTCCCGCACTGGCGATCAACGCCGGCGTCGTCACGGGCGACCTGCTGTTCTTCGCGCTGGCCGCCGCCGGCATGGCCGCGGCAGCCCATTCCCTCGGCGACTTCTTCACCGTAGTCCAGTGGCTCGGCGCTGCGTACCTGGCGTGGCAGGGAATCATTCTCTGGCGGTTCCAGCCCCGCGCGACGACGGCCATCACGGGCGCGGCGCACGAGCCTCATTTCTGGCGCAACTACGGCGCCGGGCTGCTGCTGATGTTCGGGCACGTGCAGGCGATGTTCTTCTATGCCGCACTGCTGCCGGGCTTCGTCGACCTTGCGCGCCTCACGGCGTGGGACGTCGCCCTGGTCGCGCTGACGCTGGTCGCCGTGATCGGGGGCATCAACGCGGGATATGCCGCGCTTGGCGCCCGTGCCCGTCGTTTCTTTGCGGATGCGCGTGCCCAGCGGAACTTGCACCGCGTTGCGGGCACGCTGCTGCTGCTTGCCGCGTTCCTGGTCGCCACTCGGGTGTAGGATTGCACGCATGGCCAAACCCACGATCAACAACATGGCGGTGTTCTGCGATTTCGAGAACGTCGCCCTGGGCGTGCGCGACGCGCGCTACGCGAAGTTCGACATCGACAAGGTGCTCGAGCGCCTGCTGCTGAAGGGCAGCATCGTCGTCAAGAAAGCGTACTGCGACTGGGAGCGGTACAAGGAGTTCAAGGGGCCGATGCACGAAGCCTCGTTCGAGCTCATCGAGATCCCGCACGTGCGCATGTCGGGCAAGAACTCGGCCGACATCCGCATGGTCGTCGACGCGCTCGACCTCTGCTACACCAAGTCGCACGTCGACACGTTCGTGATCGTGAGCGGCGACTCCGATTTCTCGCCGCTCGTGAGCAAGCTGCGCGAGAACAACAAGCTCGTCATCGGCGTGGGCGTGAAGAGCTCGACGTCGGACCTGCTGATCGCCAACTGCGACGAGTTCATCTACTACGACGACCTCGTGCGCAAGGAAGAGCAGCGCAGCCGGCGCAAGAAACCGCCTGCGGCAGCAACTGCTGCACCCGCTGGCAAGCAGACCGCCGCAGGGAGACAAGCCCCGCAGTCGACACCGCCCGCACCAGCACAGGCCCTCGATGCAGCCGACGCGCCGGCCCCGGCGGCCGAGTCGTCCCGCAAGGCCCCGTCCCGCGCCAAGTCCGACGACGAGAAGAAGCAGGAAGCGTTCGACCACGTGCTCGCCACGATCGAAGCGCTGGCGGACGAGCGCGAAGCCGACGAGAAGATCTGGGGCTCGATGATCAAGCAGACGCTGAAGCGCCAGCGCCCCGGGTTCAACGAGAGCTACCACGGCTTCCGCAGCTTCAACCAGCTGCTCGAGGAAGCGCGCGACCGCAAG
>JBAVJR010000289.1:0-12828 GCA_049687855.1 Steroidobacteraceae bacterium
CTCACCGACCGTCTGCGCGGGACGGCATCGGCAAGGTCACCAACACGAATGGGTGACAGTGCCTACTTCTTTGCTGCAACTGCCGCTGCAGCGGCTCGATCCTGTTTCGCCCGCTCGATGACGTACGCCTGGATGTCGGCGACGTCCTGCTCGCTCACGAGGTCGCCCATCCGCGGCATGCCGGCCGAGTGGATGGCGCCGTCGTAGACGATCGCCTTGAAGATCGAGTGCTTCTCCGTCGTGAGTCGGCGCAGGTCCGGCACTACGCCGCCGGACACGACCAGCGCGCCGTGGCACACCATGCAGTTTGCCGCGTACTTGTACTTGCCGTTCGCGATCTGCGCGGCGATCGCCGTGCTGGCCGGCGGCTCGGGGATGTCGAGGTTGCGCTCGGTGATCTTCGGCAGCGGCGCCTTGCCGCCGAGCTTGAAAGCGAGGATATGGCCTTCGTTCAGGTACTTGCCCGACGCCATCGTGCGCGGGTCGCCACCGGTTACGCCGCCCGCACCGCCATAACCCGCCAGCACCGCGACGTACTGCTCGCCGTCCACCGAGTAGGTGACCGGTGGCGCGATGATGCCGACCATCGTCGGCACCGACCACAGCGTCCTGCCCTGGTCGGCCGAGTAGGCGACGAAGCGTCCATCGCCCGTGCCCTGGAACAGCAGGTTGCCCGCAGTCGTGAGCAGGCCGCCATTCCAGAACGCCGGGTATTCGATCTCCCAGCGGGTCTTTTTCGCGACCGGATCCCATGCCTTCAGGTAACCGCGATCCTGCGGCAGGTTGCCGCCCGTCTGCGCCAGGATGGCGTAGACCGTGTTCGTGTAGTTGTTCCAGTCGACGCCCGGGTTCCAGAACATTTCACGCCGCGTGTACTTGCCCGTCTGCAGGTATTCGGTCGACGGCGGATAGATGCCGGCGGGCTGCATCGCCGGGATGTAGACGAGCCCCGTCTGCGGGTTGAACGCCATCGGGTGCCAGTTGTGGCCGCCGAACGCCGCCGGCACGATGATCTTCGTCTCCTTGCTCCAGTCGCCCTCGGGCGTCTCGACCGGGCGTCCCGTCTTCATGTCGACGTGGCTGGCCCACGTTGCCGGGATGTATTTGTCCGCGGACAGCAGTTCGCCCGTGACGCGGTCGATGACGTAGAAGAAGCCGTTCTTCGGCGCCTGCATCAGAACCTTGCGCGGTCTGCCGTCGATGAGCAGGTCCGCGAGGATGATGTGTTGCGTCGCCGTGTAGTCCCAGTTGTCGCCGGGCGTGACCTGGTAATGCCACTTCAGGCGTCCGGTGTCTGGATCGAGAGCGAGGATCGACGACAGGTACAGGTTGTCGCCGCCGCCTGGCGAGCGGATCGAGCGCGCCCACGGCGAGCCATTGCCGGTGCCGACGTAGAGCGTGTCGAGGTCGGGGTCGTAGGCCATCGAGTCCCATACCGTGCCGCCGCCGCCGCCAGCCCACCACTCGCCGGTCCACGTCTTCGCGGCCGCTGCCATCTCGGGGCTCTCGAAGCCGTCCTTCGGATTGCCCGGTACCGTGTAGAAGCGCCACGCCAGCTTGCCGGTGTCGGCGTCATACGCAGAAAAATATCCGCGCACGCCGTACTCGCCGCCGCCGTTGCCGATCAGCACCTTGCCCTTGATCACGCGCGGCGCGCCGGTGATGGTGTAGGGCTTGGTGCGGTCGATCGTGTTGATCTCCCAGCGCTTCCTGCCCGTGCGCGCGTCGAGTGAAATCAGCCGGCCGTCGAGCGTCGCGAAGTAAAGTGCGTCCTGCCATAGAGCCACGCCGCGGTTGACGGCGTCGCAGCAGGCATACCGGCCCCACTCGCGCGGCACCTGCGGATCGTAGGTCCACAGTTCCTTGCCGGTCTTCGCGTCGAGGGCGTACACGACGCTCCAGACGCCGGTCGCGTACATGCGGCCGTCGACGATGATCGGCGTAGCCTGCAGGCCACGCGTCGAGTTCGTCGCATAAGACCACGCCAGCCCGAGCTGATCGACGTTGCCGTCGTCGATCTGCTTGAGCGGGCTGTAGCGCTGCTCGCCGTACGTGCGGCCGTGCGCCAGCCAGTTCTGCGGCTCCTTGTCCGCCGCGATGATGCGCTCGGCGGTGACGGGTCGTGCCTGCGCCGCCACGAAGGGCAGTGCGATCGACGCGAGGAGGGCGAGGAGGCGGGTGTGCTGAGGCGAGCCGTGCATGGACTTCATTACTGCCGTGGAACAGAAGTTCTAGGAGGGGAAAGAGTCTCCGCGCGGCGCGGTCCGATGGCAAGAGCGTGCCAAAAGGACGATGATTCGGCAATCGAACGGGGGATCAAACGTGGCATTCGCTGACTATGGTCGCTACGACGCCCTGGGACTGGCTGAACTCGTGCGCTCGGGGCAGGTGAGCCCGACGGAGCTGCTCGACGAGGCGCTGTCCCGCACCGCGGCGGTGAATCCGCAGATCAACGCGGTCATTCACCTCATGGAAGGACGTGCGCGCGAAACCATCGCCGCCGGCGTGCCGGAGGGCCCGTTCCGTGGCGTGCCTTTCCTGCTCAAGGACCTCATGACGGCGTACGCGGGTGAGCCCATGCGGTTCGGCTCGCGGCTGTTCCAGGATTACGTGCCCGTGATGGACGAGGAACTGACGCGTCGGTATCGCGCAGCCGGGCTGGTGATCTTTGGCAAGACCAACACGCCCGAACTCGGGGTCTCGAACGTCACCGAGCCCGAGTTGTTCGGGCCGACCCGCAATCCCTGGAACCTGGAGCGTACGTCCAGCGGCTCGAGCGGAGGGTCCGCGGCTGCGGTCGCGGCGCGCATCGTGCCAGTCGCAAATGCGAATGACGGCGGCGGTTCGATCCGCACGCCGGCCTCCAATTGCGGACTCGTCGGCCTGAAGCCGAGTCGCGGCCGCAACCCGACAGGGCCCAACGCGCCCGACGTCTGGTGGGGCTTCATCGGCGAGCACGCCGTTTCGCGCACGGTTCGCGACAGCGCCGCGCTGCTCGACGCCACGTGTGGCGATTACCCGCAGCAACTCATGAAACTGCCCGCGCCCGCACGCCCGTATCTGGACGAGACGCGACAGGAGCCTGGCCGGCTGCGCATCGCATTTTCGTTCGATCCCGGCCTCGGCAAGACGCTGCATCCGGAAAACCGCAAGGCGCTCGAAGTCACGACGCGTGCGCTTGCAGCCCTCGGGCACGACCTCGTCGAGGTCACCCTGCCGCTGCCGCCTGCGACATTCGTCGCGAGCTACGCCGCGCTGATCGCGGCGGATGTGGCGGGCACGATGCGGTTGGCGCCCGTCCTCGTCGGGCGCGAGGCCCGTAGCGACGACGTCGAACTCGCCACCTGGGTGCTGGCGAAGATGGGCGAAGCGCAGTCGGGCGGCGAAGTCGCGGCTGCGCTCTGGAACATGCAGGCATTTTCGCGCCTGTGGCTGGCCTGGTCGGCGGATTTCGACGTGTTGCTCACGCCCACCGTGGGCGTCCCGCCGTTGCCGATCGGTGCGCACACGCTGACCACGATGCAGCGCCAGGGAATGAAGCTGCTGACGTCATTGCCCGGGGCTGCGCTGCTAAGCCAGCGCGACAAGATCATCGAGGCCTTCGACCCCGTGTTCGAATCGTCGCCGTACACGATGATCGCGAACGTCACGGGCCAGCCCTCGATGTCGCTGCCGCTGCACTGGACCGACGACGGCCTGCCGATGGGCATGCTGTTCACCGCGCGCATCGGCGACGAGGCGACGCTGTTCCGGCTCGCGGCCCAGGTCGAGCAGGCCATGCCGTGGTCCGGGCGCATCGCGCCGCATGCGATCCCCTGACCAGGAGAGCCGCCATGGATTTCGAGCAGATCGTGCGGTGGTACTTTGCGGGTGAGAAGACCGAAGCTTCCTGGATTCTCGTGGCGGGAGCCGCGAGTCTCTTGGCGGCGCTCGTGCTCTGGTTCGTGGCGCGCGAGCCGTTCGCGCGCGGGCTCGCGATGGCGCTGCTGATCATGGCCGGACTGGGTCTCGGCGTCGGTGGCACCGTCTACTTTCGCAGCGATTCGCAGTCGCAGCAGCTGATCGAACAGCAGCGCACGAATCCGTCGCAGTTCGCCGCCGAGGAAGGGCCCCGCATCCACCAAGTGGTCAACAGCTTCGCGCAGTACCGGATCGGCTACGCCGTGGCGGTCCTGCTCGCGCTGTTCTTCGTGTTCGTGATGGGCAAACCGTCGCAGCACGGATTCGCGGTGGGCCTGCTGCTGCTCGCGGCGCTGGGGCTGACGATCGACTTCTTCGCCGAGCGACGCGCGGAGCAGTACCAGCAGGCGCTGCAGGCGGTTGGTGCCCTGCCGGGCTGATCGACTCGGCCGGCATCCGGACCATTCCTACTTGGCAGGCGGCTGTCTTCGTCTCATGATGCAGTGCATCAATACACGGGACTGAGGTTGCCATGTCGTCGCTCTTCGCATTGCGCCTGTTCGGGTATCGGCTGCTCAAGCCGCTCAACTGGCCCGTGTCGCGCGCCGTCGCGATCCCGCGGCCGACGCTGTTCGTGGGTGCAGATGCGTCGCGGCGGCTCTGCGCCAGCATCGGCCAGTTCGGCTACCGGCGCGTGCTGATCGTCACCGATGCCGTGCTGGTGAAGCTCGGGCTGGTCGAGCCGTTGCGCCAGGCATTGCTCGCACAAGGCATCGACGTCGCGGTGCACGACGGCATCACGCCGGATCCGACTTACCCCGTGCTGCAGGCCGGTTACGAAGCCGTCCGCGCGCATCGCAGCGACGCGATTCTCGCCGTTGGCGGCGGTTCCGCGATCGACGCGGCCAAGGTCATTGGCGCGATGGTGGTCTCGGGCAAGTCGCCGGTGAAGCTCATCGGCATGCTCAAGGTCGGCAAGCCGATGCTGCCGTTGTTCGCGATCCCGACCACCGCGGGCACGGGCTCCGAAGTGACGGTGGCCGCGGTGGTGACCGACCCAGTCAAGCACGTGAAGTCCGCCGTGATCGACCCGAAGCTCGTGCCGATGGCCGCGGCGCTCGATCCCCTGCTGATGCAGGGCATGCCGCAGCCGATCACTGCGGCGACGGGCATGGACGCGCTCACGCATGCGGTCGAGGCGTACACCAACCGCTGGCCGCATGCGGACACCGAGCAGCACTGCGTCGCTGCCGTGCGCATGATCTTCGGCAACCTGCAGCGCGCATACGACGATGGCAACGACATGGCAGCGCGCGAGGCGATGGCACTCGCGTCGTTCTACGCAGGGCTCGCGTTCACCAAGGCGTACGTCGGCTACGTGCACGCGTTCTCGCACAAGCTGGGCGGCATGTACGGCGTGCCCCACGGGCTGGCTAACGCGATCACCCTGCCGTACGTGCTGGACTTCATCAAGGATGCGCCGCTGGCGCGCGAGCGCCTGGCGAAGCTCGCCGTGGTGATCGGCGCCGGCAATGCGGGCGACGCAGTGGAGGTGCTCGCGCAGCGCTTCATCGATCGCGTGCGTGAACTCAACCGCGCCGTCGGCATCCCCGAGAAAATGACTGCGCTCAAGCCGGCCGACGTACCGACGGTTGCGCGCGCTGCAATGGTCGAGGCTGCGCGCGATTACCCGGTGCCGAAGAACATGTCGCTGGGCGAGGCCGAGACGCTGCTGCGACGCATGCAGGCGTAACGACGCGCCGACTCGATTCGCGGTTCGATCGGCGAGGGGACTGTAGTCGAGGATGGCAAGCAGGCACCCGAGTCCGGATCGATCCGGGAGACACGCCGTAAATCCATCCCTGGAGGCTCGCGCTCGCCGCCCCATGGCTCGCGACGGTCTCCCGGATCGAATCCGAACCCGGTTGCCGCCCGCCATCGTCGATGGCAACGATCGCGCCGATCGAACCGAGATGTCAGAGCCGCGCGGCTACGCCTGCGCGGCGTCCATCAGCGTCTGGCCATACGAGTCGCGCAATGATCGCTTGTTGATCTTGCCCGTCGCCGTCATCGGCAGCGCCTCGACGAACACGATCGCGTCCGGCAATTGCCACTTGGCGAAATGCAGGGCGAGGTGCGCGATGATCGATTCCGGCGCCGGCGTGCAACCGGGCCGCGGCACGACCAGCAGGATCGGCCGCTCGTCCCATTTCGGGTGACGCACGCCGATCGCGGCAGCCATCAGCACCTCCGCGTGTCCGCACGCGCAATTCTCCAGGTCCACCGAACTGATCCATTCGCCGCCCGACTTGATCACGTCTTTCGCGCGGTCGGTAATCTGCAGGAAGCCGTTGGGGTGGATCACCGCGACGTCGCCGGTCGCGAACCAGCCCGGCTCCGAGTGAGCCGGCGAGTCGTCGAGCCTGAAGTACCCGCTGCAGACCCAGGGCCCGCGCACTTTCAGTTCGCCGGAGCTGACACCGTCCCACGGCAGTTCCTTGCCTGAGTCGTCGACGATCTTCATCGCCACGCCGAAGATGCCGTGGCCGGCCTTTGCGCGCAGCAGCGCCTGTTCCTCCGGGGGCAGCGCTTCCTGCTCAGGGCGTAGCGTGCTCACGGTGCCGAGCGGGCTCATTTCTGTCATCCCCCAGCCCTGCACGACCGTGACTCCGTGCTTGTCGCGGAAATCCTTGATCATCTGCAGCGGCACGGCCGAGCCGCCGATCACGGTGCGCTTGAGTGTCTGCAGCTTCGTGCCGGTCTGGTCGAGATGGTGCAGCAGCATCGTCCAGACCGTCGGCACCGCGGCCGCCAGAGTCACCCGTTCGTCGTTCAGCAGTTGGGTCAGCGTCGCGGCGTCGCCCATCTTCGGGCCAGGAAAGACGAGCCTGGCGCCGGTCATCGGCACGTTGTACGGCAGGCCCCAGGCGTTGGCGTGGAACATCGGCACGACCGCGAGCACGGTGTCGCCGCTCGACAGGCCCATCGAATCAACCAGCGAGCCGCCGTACGCGTGCAGCACCGTCGAGCGGTGGCTGTAGAGCACGCCCTTTGGATGGCCGGTAGTGCCGGAGGTGTAGCAGAGTGAACTCGCGGTCCGTTCGTCGAGTTCGGGCCAGTCGAAGGTATCCGGCTGACCTGCGATGAAGGACTCGTAGTCGGTCAACGTGCCGGCCGCCGCCGGCATCGATGCGGCGTCCGTCATGACGACGACCTTCTCGACTGTCGGCAGCTTGCCCGCGAGTGGTGCGAGCACCGGCAGCAACGTCGGGTCGATGAAGATCAGCTTGTCCTCCGCGTGGTTGGCGATGTACTCCAGTTGCTCGGGGAAAAGCCGCGGGTTCAGTGTGTGCACCACCGCGCCCATGGACGAGATGGCGTAGTAGAGCTCGAGGTGGCGGTAGTCGTTCCAGGCGATCGTGGCGATGCGATCGCCGCGCCGTACCCCCGCCGCCGTGAGCGCGTTGGCGAGCTTGCGTGCGCGGCGGAACACCTCGCTCCAGGTCGTGCGGTGCCGCGGATTGTCGAAGGTGACCGAGACGATTTCGCGGTCGGCGTAGTTGCGATCGGCAAACCGCATGATCTCCGTGATCAGCAGCGGCGAGTCCATCATCAGTCCATGCATCGTCCGTTCCCCTGCGCGTCGTCTGCTTCAAACCCGGACCAGGCACCGTCGGGCGGTGCCGGTCCGGCTGTTGGATCTCGATCCCCGGATCTTCACACCGACCGTGGTCGCGTTGGAAGAGGGGACGAAGACTAATGCAGGGTGCGTGGCGCGGCCGCAGCCTTTCCCGGCTTTGCCGGGCCCGGGCGCCGCTTCGTGGCGGCACGCTTGCCAGCCGCCCGGGCCTTGCTCTTGTCAGCGGCCGCCGGGCGTTGCGTGAGCGAGCGCTGCAGGTCGACCAGCGCACGCATGGTCGCGTCGGCCAGTCGCTGCACGTCGGGGATCGCCTCCCGCAGTGCGATGAACGTGACGTGCAGTTCGTCGTCGTAGTTGCTGATGGTGACGTTGAGCACCTGGTGATGCGCGACGACGGACACCGGCAGCGCGACTTCCACCGGCAATCCGTTGAAATAGACCTTGCCGTCGAGACCGGCGGGGTTCGAGATCACCGCGTTGGCCAGCATCGGCAGCTCGCCGAGGTTCAGCGACTCGATCGCGCTCGCGACGGCGTGCTCGAAGATCGAGTACATGAAGAGCGCGTCCGCGCCTATCGACTTCACTTCTTCCTTCACCAGCCGCGTCTCGGCCACGATGTCGGCCAGCCGCTCGGCGGGCGTGCCGCCGGGACGGCCCATCGGCACCTGCAGGATCGTGATGCGGTTGCCGGCACCGGGTCCCTCGTGCAGCGCCACCGGCATGTCGGCGACGAGCGGTCGCTGCGTGCGCAACCCGTGTTCCGCGAGGTAACGGTTCAGCGCGATGTCGAGCACGGCGAGCAGCACGTCGTTGACCTTCGCGTTGCCGCGCTTCGCGACGGCACGCACCCGGGCGAGCGGCAGCGGGCAGTGGGCCATGACGCGGTTCGGCGAGGGGGCCGCCTTGAGCACGTCGGGGGTTGAAATGAAGGGAGTGGCCATGCCCCGGCCAATCCCGAGGTCGCGGCGGCCGAGGTGCCACATCAGCTTGACCAGGTCACCGGCGGTGCGGCCCGCCGCGATACCGGTCTGCAGCAGCCCGGTGGCGGCGTTTGCCGAGCGCGACGACTCCGCCGTATGCGTGGGCTGCGGCAGTCCACGCCACAACGCCTGCGGGGTTCGCGCCAAGGCCGAGCGGGTCACGATGTTCAGGATGACGTTGATGAAGCCGATGCCGTCGATCAGCCCGTGGTGCGTCTTGAAATAGAGGCCGACGCGGTTCCGGGCAAGCCCGTCGAAGACGTGCACCTCCCACAACGGGCGGCAGCGGTCGAGACGCTTCGCGTGCAGCGTGCAGATCCGGTCGAGCAGGGCCTGGACCTCGCTGCCAGCGGGCAGGTCGTGGCGGAACACCTGTTCCGCGGGATCGATGCTGTCGTCTTCCACGAGGACCGGCCAGCCAGCGAGGACGTTCTCGGCCAGGCGCTGGTTGAACGGAGGGCCGACAGGGCAACGCAACATCCTGCGGACGAGTTCATCCCCAGGGCGCCCCCGCGCCGTCCTGCGGCCTTTCAATACGATGAGCAAGCCGACATTCATCGGCCTCTGCTCGGTTTCGAGCAGGAAGAACGCCCGGTCCATCGGCGACATGCGTGGCATGCCGCTAGCGTAGCGCGCGCCGCGCAAAGCTACATTTCGCTTATGGCTAGCTGCGCTGCAGCAATCCTGCCCCTGCCGGGCTATACCGACGCCTTGAGCACCTTGAACTCGTCCTCGAGGTTCTTCTTCAGTTCGTCGCCCGCAAACGCGGCGATCACGCCGCCGAGCAGCGGGATGCCGCTGCTGATGTCGAAGTCCCACCGCACCGAGCTGCCGCCCTTTTCGGGCTGCAGGGCCTTGGTGCCCACGATCTTCACCGGAACGCCCTTGATCTCCACGACGATGTCGGCTGCATAGCCGTCGCCATCCGCCGCCCAGTCCTCGGTGTGCGAAACCTCGTTCGTCGCAGGCACGATGCGCTTGAGGACCGACGGCGGATTGGCCGGCATCTTGCGTGCGATTTTGAGCTTCACGTTGGGCGCGCGCCCGTCGCGCTTGATCTTGACGTCGGTCCCGGGGAGCTTGCCGTAGATCGCCTCCTGGCTCTTCTGCTCGGTGCAGAGCTTGAAGGCCGAACCGACGTCCGTCTTGAGCGAATGCTTGACCTGGATCTTCATGATGTCGCGTTCCCGTGTTGCCTGCGGACTGGATGCCCGGCCAATGGCGGACGAGCAAGGATACCGCCTTCGCGACGGCCTGCGCGGAGGCAGGTGCAGAAAATCAAGGAGTCATCTCGCCTCGCAGCTTCCGCGCCATGATGCGCTCGTAGAGCGAGGGCGCCAGCCGGCTCACCCACCATGCGGTGCGTGCCGTGCGGCCGATCAACAGCAGGCGGCGGCTGCGTTCGGCGCCGCGAAACACGCGGTCCGCGACGTCATCTGGCCGCAGCCGTCGTCCGACGACCACCTGCGCATGTGTCGCGCCACCGCCGTCCGGCCCGAGCGCGTTCCTGTCGATGCCGGTCGCGATGAACGACGGGCACACCATCATCACGTCGATGCCGTCGGGCGCGAGTTCCGTGCGCAGGCTCTCGAAGAATCCGTGCAGCGCATGCTTGCTCGCCGCATACCCGGTGCGTGCGATCAACGGCGTGAAACCGGCGACGCTCGAGATCGCGACAATCAGGCCGCGCGCTTGCTGCAGCGCCGGCAGGGCAGGGCGCGTGAGATTGATCGCGCCGAACAGGTTCACTTCGACGACGCGACGCAGGACGGCAGTCTCGGTTGCCGCGAAGGCGCTGCGGTGGGAAATGCCCGCGTTGTTGATGAGTACGTCGATGCGGCCAAAGCGCTCGACCGCAGCCTCGATAGCGGCCTGGCACGCATTGGCGTCGGTGACGTCGCAGGAAATAGCGAGCGCCTCGAACCCGGCCTGCACCAGTTCGCTCGTCACTGCTTCGACCGCGCCGGTGTCGCGGTCCAGCGCGACGACGCGTGCGCCGCCGCGGGCGAAGCGCAACGCGAGCGCACGGCCAAGCCCGCCACCGGCTCCGCTCACCACCACGGTTGCGCCGTCGAACGAGCGACGCATCAGCCCCGGTCTCCGCCGAGTCCGTGGGTACGGCAGTAGAAGTCGAAGACTTCCCGCGAAGTCTTGTGCGGCGTGTAGCCAAGTTCTTCCTTCAGCCGGCGGTTGTCGAGCACGGGCCGGTAACGCAGGAAGTCGACTTGTTCGGGGCCGTAGCGCGTGAGTCCCAGCGGGTGCAGCGTCGCGAGCACCGCGCGCAGCAGGGACGGCGGCAGCGCCAGGCACTTCTTACCGAGGCGATCGGCGATCTCCTGGATGGTGAGTGCCCCGTCGCCCGCAACGTTGTAGATGCCGCTTGCGTCCGTGCGGAGCGCGTGTTCGATCGCGCCGACCACGTCCTGGTCCCAGATGAAGACGAACGGGCTGCGCGCGCCGCGGATGGCAATCAGCCGCGGCCGGTCGAAGAGCGCCGTGATCTGGTTGCGCGTGGTCTCGCCGAGGATCGTGCCGACGCGGAAGACGACCTGGCGGAGTCCCGGATATTCGCGCCGGTACACGGTCAGCATTTCCTCCACCAGCCGCTTGTGGTGCGAGTACGCGAAGGCTTCGTTGCCGCGAACCGGGTCGTCTTCGCTGAGCCACTCGGGGTTGTCGGCGTGGTAACCATAGGCTGCGCCGCTCGAGGTCACGATGATCTGTCGAACGCCTGCGGCCACGCATGCCTCGAGCACGTTCCGCGTGCCGAGCACGTCCACGGCGTACTCGAGCTCGCGGTTGGACCTGGCGCCAGGCGTGACGATCGCCGCCAGGTGCACGACGGACTCGATGGAGTGGGAGGCGAGCAGCGATGCGAGGCCTGGCGACCGCACGTCGTGCATGACGTATTCGATGCCCGGCAGCCGCGACTGCGCGGGCGTTTCGCGCACGTCGCTGGCGACGAGGGCGTCCAGCTCACCGGACTGCAGGTGCGATGCGAGCGCCTTGAGCAGCGTGCTGCCGAGGTAACCCGCACTGCCCGTGACGAGAATGCGCCGGCTGCTCATGCAGCGGCCCCCGCAGGCAGCGGCGCTGGCGGGTGCCTGCGCCACCAGGCCGCGAGCGAAGTACCCACGACGATGTGCCAGATGCCCCACCACGCTGCCACGATCGCCATGCCACCCAGGCCGCCGAAGAAGTTGAACACGAGCACCAGGCCGAACCCCGAGTTCTGGATACCGACCTCGAGCGCGACCGCGCGCCGGTCGGCCTCGGGCAGTCGTGCCGCCTTCGCTGTCAGGTAACCGGTGAGCAGGGCGAACGCATTCAGCAGGAAGACGAACAGCACCACGCGCTCGACGTACTTGAGGAAGAAATCCCAGTTCACGACCAGCGCGCCGACCACGAACAGCGCGAAGAACCCGAGCGACAGCGCGCGGAACGAGCCGCGGATGCGCCGTGCGAAGACGGGCCAGTGATGCGCGGTGAACATGCCCAGCGCCGTCGGGATGGCGAGCAGCACGACGATCGTGCCGAAGACCTCCCACGGGCTCAACGTCACGGCGTGCAGGATCGGCCGCGTGTACGGGTTCAGCTCGCCCCAGAACGAGAGATTGAACGGCGTGAACACGATCGACCCGAGCATCGAGAACGCGGCGATCGTGACGGACAGAGCGGTGTTCCCGTGGCCGTAGTTGACGAGGAAATTCGAGATGTTGCCGCTCGGGCAGGACGCCACGAGGATCATGCCGAGCGCGATGCTCGGCGCGGGCTGCAGGATCATCGTGAGCGCGAACGCGACGGCGGGCAGCAGCACCGAGTGCGCCAACAGGCCGATCAGCGTCCCGCGCGGCGAGGTCAGGATGCCCTTGAAGTCGGCGACGCGCATGTCGAGCGCGACGCCGAACAACACGAACGCCAGGATGACGTCGAGCGCGACCAGCGATTCCGGGCTGAAGTTCAGCCGGACCGCGTCGAGTTCGTTCATTTGCCCTTGGGCTCGAGGTGCATGTCCTTGAAATACATGAGCCCCGGCGCCCACATGTGCTTCACCGGGTCGACGTCTACGTGGATCACCGCCGGGCCGCCGGCCGCCAGCGCACGTTCGAGCGCAGGTCGCAGCTCGCGCGGGTCGGCTACGCGTTCGCCGTGGGCCCCCATCGACTCGGCCAGCTTGTCGAAGCAGATCTCGCCGAGATCGGCCTTGATCGTCTCGTCGGGCCCGAGCGACTTCTTGATCAGTGTCTTGATCGGCTTGAGCGCGAACTGCTGGTTCATCTTCACCATGCCCCACTGCTTGTCGCAGAG
>JBAVJR010000290.1:0-3169 GCA_049687855.1 Steroidobacteraceae bacterium
GTATTCACGGCGTGTCCTCCGCCCTCGAGAGGGGAACCGGATGTGTCGTATTGCTGCGCTATTCAGTCGCTTGTGCTACTTGCCCGACAGGAACCTGTCGCACGCCGCGGCCGCGCCGCGACCCTCGTTGATCGCCCACACGACCCGAGACTGACCGCGTCGGCAGTCACCCGCGGAGAACACGCCCTTCACGCTCGTGGCATAGCGCCCGTACTCGGCCTGGACGTTGCTGCGCGCGTCGCACGCGACGCCAATGTCCTTCAGCAGCGACTGCTCGGGACCGAGGAAACCCATCGCGAGCAGCGCCAGCTGCGCCGGCCGCACTTGCTCCGTGCCCGGCACTTCGACCGGCACCAGCGCCCCCTTGTCGTTGCGCTGCCACTTCACCTCGACCGTCACGATCGAATCGAGGTTGCCGCTGGCACCACCCACGAATTTCCTGACCGTCGTCAGGTAGACGCGCGGGTCGTCGCCAAACCTGGCCGCAGCCTCTTCCTGGCCGTAGTCCATCTTGTAGACCTTGGGCCACTCCGGCCACGGGTTGTCGCCGGCGCGCTCGACCGGCGGCCGCGCCATGATCTCGATCTGCGTGATGCTCCTGCAGCCCTGGCGCAGTGCCGTGCCGACGCAGTCGGTGCCGGTGTCGCCGCCGCCGATGACGACGACGTCCTTCCCGCGCGCATGGATGGGCGAGTGGTCGGCGCCGCCATTGAGCAGCGCGCGTGTGCTCGCCGTGAGGTATTCCATCGCAAAGTGCACGCCGCGCAGGTCGCGGCCCTCTAGGGTCAAGTCACGCGGTTGCGTCGCTCCGGTGCAGATGACCGTCGCGTCGAAGTCGCGCAGCAGCAGCTGCGCTTCGACGTTCTCGCCGACGTTAGCGTTGCACAGGAACTTGATGCCTTCGGCCTCGAGCAGCTTGATGCGACGCTCGACGACCGCTTTCTTGTCGAGCTTCATGTTCGGGATGCCGTACATCAGCAGTCCGCCCGGACGGTCCTCGCGCTCTAGCACGGTGACCAGGTGGCCTGAGCGATTCAGCTGCTGCGCGGCCGCGAGCCCGGCCGGACCCGAGCCGATCACCGCGACTTTCTTGCCGGTGCGCGCCCCCGGTGGCTCTGGCAGCACCCAGCCTTCGTCCCAGCCGCGGTCGATGATCTCGTTCTCGATGTTCTTGATCGTGACCGGGGCCTCGTTGATGCCGAGCACGCACGAGCCTTCGCATGGCGCCGGGCACACACGGCCGGTGAATTCCGGGAAGTTGTTCGTCATGTGCAGCCGGTCGAGCGCTTCGCGCCAGAGCCCGCGGTAGACCAGGTCGTTCCACTCGGGAATCACGTTGTTGACCGGGCAGCCGGCGGCCATCCCGCTGATCAGCTTGCCCGTGTGGCAGAACGGCACGCCGCAGTCCATGCAGCGGGCACCCTGGTGGCGGAGACGCTTCTCCTCCAGGTGCGGGTGGAACTCGTGCCAGTCGCCGAGGCGCTCGAGCGGCGCGCGGTCGACCGGAAGTTCACGCAGGTATTCGATGAATCCGGTTGGCTTGCCCATCGTCGTCTTGTGCTCAGTTGCCGCCGACGCGCGCGAGGTCGCGCGCGTTCTGTTCGAAAGCCACCATGATCGCCTCGTCGCCGACGAGTCCCTGCTCCTCGGCGCGCGCGATTGCGGCCAGCATGCGCTGGTAGTCCTTCGGGATGACCTTCACGAATTTCGGCACCATGTCGTCCCAGGCGTCGAGCACGAGCCGCGCGCGGTCACTCGACGTGTGGTCCAGGTGACGCTCGATCATGCGCCGCACGTCGGTGATCTCCGTTGCGTCGGTGAGCTGCTCGAGGTTGACCATCTGCGAGTTCACGTGCGCACCGAACGTGCCGTGCTCGTCGAGCACGTAAGCGATGCCGCCCGACATGCCGGCGCCGAAGTTGCGTCCCGTTGCACCGAGCACGACCACGCGGCCGCCCGTCATGTACTCGCAGCCGTGATCACCCACGGCCTCGACCACGGCATTCGCACCGCTGTTGCGCACGCAGAAGCGTTCGCCCGCCATGCCGCGGATGTAGGCCTCGCCACTGGTGGCGCCGTAAAGCGCCACGTTGCCGACGATGATGTTGTCTTCGGCCGGGAACTTCGAGCCCGTCGGCGGGAACACCGCGATCTTGCCGCCCGAGAGACCTTTGCCGACGTAGTCGTTCGCATCGCCCTCGAGCGACAGGCTCATGCCCGGCGGAATGAACGCGCCGAAGCTCTGGCCCGCAGAACCGCGGAAGTGCAGGCGGATCGTGTCCTTCGGCAAACCCTTCGCGCCGTGCCGCCGCGTGATCTCGCTGCCGACGATGGTGCCGGTGACGCGGTTGACGTTGCGGATCGGCAGTTCGGCGACGACGTCCTCGCCGCGCGCGATCGCCGGCTCGCACAGATCCATCAGCACGGTCATATCGAGCGAGCGCTCGATGCCGTGGTCCTGCTCGTCCTGCTGGAACCGGCCCCAGTCCGGATCAACTTCGGGCGAGTAGAGCAGGGTCGAAAGGTCGATGCCCTTCGCCTTCCAGTGCTGCACGGCCTTGCGCGCTTCGAGCTTGTCGACGCGGCCGACCATTTCCTCGAGCGTGCGGAAACCGAGCTGCGCCATGATCTCGCGCAGTTCCTGCGCGATGAACTGCATGAAATTGACGACGTGCTCGGGCTTGCCCTTGAACTTCTCCCGCAGCCGCGGATCCTGCGTCGCCACCCCCGCGGGGCAGGTGTTGAGGTGGCAGACCCGCATCATGATGCATCCCGTCGCCACGAGCGGCGCCGTGGCGAAGCCGAATTCCTCCGCACCGAGCAGTGCGGCGATCGCGACGTCGCGTCCCGTCTTCAGCTGGCCGTCGGTTTCCACCGCGATGCGGCTGCGCAGGTTGTTCAGCACCAGCGTCTGGTGCGCCTCGGCGAGGCCGAGTTCCCACGGCAGGCCGGCATGTGTGATCGACGTCTGCGGCGACGCGCCGGTGCCGCCGTCGTAGCCACTGATCAGCACGACGTCCGCGTGCGCCTTCGCAACGCCGGCCGCGATCGTGCCCACGCCGACTTCGGCCACCAGCTTCACGCTGATGCGCGCACGGCGGTTGGCGTTCTTCAGGTCGTGGATGAGTTCCGCGAGGTCCTCGATCGAATAGATGTCGTGGTGCGGCGG
>JBAVJR010000291.1:0-7024 GCA_049687855.1 Steroidobacteraceae bacterium
TTCGACCAGTACCCGTCGGAACTGATCAGCCAGGTCGTCGTCTACAAGACGCCGGACGCGCAGCTCGTCGGGCAGGGCCTCGCCGGCACGATCGACCTGCGCACTGTGCGTCCGCTCGATTACGGCAAGCAGGCCGTCGCGCTGAACATCCGCGGCGAGATGAACTCGAACGACAACCTCGGCGCCGACTCGGACGACACCGGGTATCGCGCGAGCTTCTCGTACATCGACCAGTTCATGGACGGGAAGCTCGGCTTCGCCTTCGGCTATGCCCACCTCGACAGTCCGTTGGCGACGCGAGGCTTCGGCACGTACGAGCCGTGGAATGCGGCTGGCAGCAGCGGTGGCGCAGCTAGCTGCGGCGGCGGCTCGCCGGCCAACTGCATTGACAATCCGGGCGTCACGGCCGGCAACTTCGTGACGAACGGCATGAAAGTCCGCGCAGACATGGGTTCCACGGAACGTGACGGCCTCATGGCGTCGCTGCAGTTCGCGCCGAACGACATGTACACCGGCGTGATCGACCTGTACTACTCGACGATGGACCAGACCAACAACGCGCGCAGCCTCGAGGTCAATCTCGGTGGCTATCCGGCGCCGTGTTGCGACGGTACGTTCCCGGATGGCACGGTGTTCGGCCGTTCCAACACCACCGTCCAGGCCGACACGATTGTTGCCGGCACGCTGAACAACGTGATGCCGCTCGTGCGCAACTTCCTGTTCACGACGGAAGACGAGATCTTCGCGACCGGCTGGCGCAACGAGATCACGCTGAACGACGAATGGTCGATGGTGGCCGACATTGCCTATTCGAAGGCCACGCGCGACCAGTTGCAACCGGAAATCAACGCGCAGTACGCGCTGCTGCCCGCGAACGGTTCCGCGCCGCGCAACCAGTACGACACGGGTACGTTCCAGCTGCGCAACAACAGCAACATGCCGTCGCTGTCGTTCACGCGTGATTACACCGACCCGACGCAGGTCCTGGTCGGCCCGACGATCTACGGCTCCGGTTACACCAAGAAGCCGCGTACTGAGGACGAGCTGACCTCGTTCCGGCTGGATGCGACGCGCACGGCCGACATGTGGTGGTTCCAGAGCGTCTCGTTCGGCGCGAACTACAGCGACCGCTCGAAGCAGAAGGAATCGCCGGAATCGCCCCTGAGCACGATCGGCGGCACGGCCTACCAGGTCGACCCGCAGTTCCTGATCAAGAACACCAACCTGAACTACGCGGATGCAGGTCAGGCGCTGGCGCTCAACGTGAACGGTGTGCTGCGCGAGTACTTCCAGCCCATCGTCTATGGGACGCCGCAGACGCTCACCTACCTTGCCGGCAAGTTCTGGACGGTCGAGGAAAAGGTCACCACCGCCTACCTGCGCGGCGACCTGAGCCACGACATCTCCGATACGGTCACGTTGAAGGGTAACGTCGGCGTGCAGGTCATTTATACGGACCAGAGTTCCGACTCGTTCCGGGTGGATACCGGCACGGATCCCGACACGGTTTACGGGATCACGGACGGCAAGGACTACACGGACGTGCTGCCGCAGATCAACCTGGCATTCATCCTGCCGGACTCGCAGGCCATTCGCGTCGGTCTGGCGCAGGAACTGGCCCGTGCACGCATGGACCAGCTGAAGGCGACGGAAGAGAGCGGATTCAACTTCGCCACCGGCGAGCCGGGCGGCAGCGGCGGCAACGCGCGGCTGGACCCGTGGAGCGCCTGGGCGTTCGACGTGTCGTACGAGAAGTACTTCGCCGAGAACAAGGGCTACGTGTCGGCCGCCGCGTTCTACAAGGACCTGGATACCTACATCTACAACCAGACGACGGACGGGTATGATTTCTCCGATCTGTGCGCGACGACCCCCGACGCGGCGTTCCCACCGGGCGTCACGAAGCAGTGCACCGGCCGCTTCACCCAGCCAGTCAACGGCAACGGCGGCTACCTCTGGGGCATGGAGTTCGCGGCGTCGATTCCTTTCGACCTGTTCGCCGACGCGCTCGACGGCTTCGGTGCGATCGTGAGCTACTCGTACACGGACAGCGACATCGAGATCCAGGGTGCGATCAGCTCGGTCGCGACCGAGAACATCCCGTTGCCGGGCCTGTCCCAGGACGTGTGGAACGCAACGCTGTACTATGAAAAGTACGGCTTCGGCGCCCGTATCGCGACGCGTTACCGTTCGGAGTACATCGGTGAGGTCTCGAACTTCGCCAACGAGCGTGCACTGCGCTACGTGGATGCCGACATGATCACCGACGCGCAGTTGAGCTACACGTTCGGCGGCAACATGCTCGAGGGGTTGCAGCTGCTGTTCCAGGTCAACAACCTGACCAACGAACCGTACATCGCTTACTCGGAAAACAAGCAGCGACTGCTTGACTACCAGGAGTACGGCACGCAGTACCTGCTGGGTCTGAACTACCGGTTCTGATAGACCGCGTGATGTAACCACAGTGCCGGCCGACGAAGCCGGCACTGTGCTCGAAACTCAAGCCCTCGCCGGTTCGCCGGCGGGGGTTTTTTCTATGCGAAATAGCCACTTATGCACGGTGTGCCCCCGGTGTGTCGCGTCTAGCATGGCAGGAGATAGACGAAGTAATGCAATTGCATTACCATCGTACTCATGAAACGAGGTCCAACCATGAACGCGGCCGTTGGCGCCACGCTCGTCGCCGAATCGACGCTCACCGATCGCTACCAGACAACGGTGCCGGATCCCATTCGCCGCGTCCTCAATCTGGGCAAGCGCGACAAGATCCGTTTCTCGTTGCAGCCGGACGGCAGAGTCACGGTCGAGCGTGTAGCGCCGGGCGACGAATCGGACGATCCCGCGCTGGATGCTTTCCTCGGGTTCCTCTCGCGGGATGTCGAGCAGCATCCCGAGCGACTGCGCGCTTTCGACAGCGCGCTGCGCGAACGCATCGCCGGCCTGGTTGGCCATGCTGCGGTCGACATTGATGAACCGCTGAAGCCCGAGGACGAATGACGGGTGACGTCCCGGTACCTGTGGTCGTCAACGGTTGGACGCTCTTCGCGCACCCGCTGTTCATGGATCAGGTGGACGAGTTGATCCGCCAGGTCGAAACCATTAAGCGCAGGGATCCGTCCGGCTACTTTCGGAGGAATCCGACGAAGCGGCTCGCCGCCATTGCGAAGCTCGTGTTCGAGGTGATTCCGCGGGACCCGGGGGCCGCAGAATTCCGGCAGGGCAGCACGCTCGGAGCGCGGCACTCGCATTGGCGCCGCGCCGTGTTCTTCCAGCAATACCGGTTGTTCTTCCGCTACCACGCCCGCAGCAAGATCATCGCAATCGGCTGGGTGAACGACGAGGACACCAGGCGCGCCTACGGCTCGAAAGCAGACGCGTACCTCGTGTTCCGCAAGATGCTCGAGCGCGGACATCCTCCGGACGACTGGAGTGCGCTTCTGCAGGAGTGTCGCGCAGGTTGGCCTGCGATCTTCAGTGAGAACGCGAAGCGACCGTAACCGGAACACCCGCGCCGTCATCGCCCGCCACGCTGCGCCACGCGATCGCAGCCAGCGCGAGACTGACGGCACCGATCAGGAAGATCGCCCCCTTGTCCTGCACGCCGCTCACGAACGTGCCGACGCCGAGACTCACGACGAGTTGCGGCAGCACGATCGATAGGTTGAACACGCCCATGTAGAGGCCGATGCGCGCCTGGTCGACGCGCTGCGACATGATCGCGAACGGCAGGCTCACGATCGCGGCCCAGCCGATGCCCATGACGGCCATCAGCACGTACAGCGTGATGGCCGAGTGCGCGAACAGGTACACGCCGGCGAAGCCTGCCGCCATGACGACCAGGCACGACGAGTGCACCTTTACTACGTCGTATTTCTTCGCGAGCGGTAACAGCACCAGCGCCGGCAGTGCGGCGGCGACCGCATTCAGCGCCAGGAAGCTCGTCGACAGCACCTTGCCCGTCGTGTTGTCGTCCAGTTCGGGGAAGCGCTGCTGCACGAACGCAATCATGTAGACGAACATCGTCTGCACGCCGATCCAGCTCAACGAATTGGCCGCGAGCACCTTGCGGAAGTCGGTCAGGTCCTGCTGCGCGAACTGTGCGCCCCGGCTCTTCGCGGTCAGCGTCTGCCAGAAGAGCATGAGCGCGAACAGGACGCACGCCGCCTCGAGCCACAGACCCGGCGACTGAATGCCCGCGAGCTTCAGGCCCATTGCCACGACGTCGTAGACCAGGAACGCCCACAACGGCCGGATCAGGTGCATCAGGTCCCAGAATCCGTCGCCGCCGCGCTTGCCGCCCGCAGCAGCTTCCGCCGCGGTCGTGCCGGGCAGCACGCGCGGTTCCTCGATCAATAGCGCGGGCACTACTGAGAACAGGACCACGAGCACTGCGGCCACGTAAATAAGCATGAAATTGCCGAACACGGCGCCGATCGCGTAGGCGAGCACGCCGAAAGTGCCCGAGACCGTCTGCATCCACGTGTAACCGCGCGTGCGCGCGATGCCCTCGGGCGTCACGTCGGTGATGATCGACCGCGTCGGGTTGAAGCTGACGTTGATCGAAAGGTCGAGCGCGAGCGCAACCGCGATGGCCACGCCGATCACGGCATCGAAGCCGAGCTTCTGCGAGATCAGGCCGATGTAGGGCAGGGCGAGGATCATCAGCGACGCGAGGATGCCGCCGATGATGATGAAGGGCCGGCGCCGTCCGCCCCAGAACCACACGCGGTCGCTGATCACGCCGATCAGCAGCTGACCGATGATGCCGGCGAGCGGCCCGGCCGCCCAAACGATCCCGATCTCGTGGAGGTCGAGCTTGTACTCGGTGGCGAGAATCCAGCTCAGCACCGAGATCTGCACCGACAGGGCGAACCCCATGGCAGTGGCCGGCAGCGTGAGCAGGACAAGGAAAGGCGTCGACAGCCTGCGCTGCATGCCGAGCATCGTGTTCTCCCCCGAGGACTGGCTACATCCGGCGGCTCAGCTCGTCACGCCGCGGTCCGAAGTGTAATGCATCGCGCCGGCAGGTGCGCCGGGCTCAACCACCCGCGCGAAACTCGCGCGGCGTCACGCCGTGACGCAGCCGGAACTGCCGGTTGAAATGCGAGAGCGTGGCGAAGCCGCACTCCTGTGCAATGACTGCCACCGCCTTGTCCGTTCGCCGCAACCGCACGCAGGCTTCGCCGCAGCGGACGTCATTGACGTACTCGGTGAATGGCTTGCCGACCTCGTGCCGGAAATAGCGGCTGAACGCGCCGGGAGTCACCCGCGCCATCCGGGCTGCCTCCGCAACGTTCAGTTCTCGGGCGATCTGCCGGTGAATCCAGCCGAGTACCCGATCAATCCGCCGGTCATCGCGGCCGTCGCCTGCACGCGCGCCATGCGCCTGCATCGAGCAATGGGCGAGCGCCCTGAGCGACCTTTCGTGCGCCTGCAGCAGTTCGAGTATCTGCAGCAAGCCCGCCAGGCGACCGATGCCGCTGGTGGTCTGCATGCCGGTAAGGAGTGCAACGATGCGCGAGTGCACGGCGCCATCCACGCGCAGCCCCACGCCTGATTTCTCGGCGAGCGGAGCGAGTCGAGCGAGTTCCGGCAGCGAGTCGTGAGCGAACAGTTCGGGTGCAAACTGGAGCACCGTGGCGGCACTCCCAGTGCGGCTGCGCGAACTCACCCAGCAGTGCGGCGTGTTTGCCCCGAGCAGCACAAGGTCGCCCGCTTCGAACGGGGCAACGCTGTCGCCGACGAACCGCAGTCCGGCCCCGGCTTCGATCCAGGTCAATTCGAGGTGATGATGCCGGTGGGGCTCGCCTTCGAAGCGCGGTGTCTCGAAGCGCAGGTACCGGAACGATTGGTCCGGATGGCTGACATGTTCCCGGGTGACTTTCACTAGCCAATCATAGGGCCTGGCATGTCGGAAAACAGTCGATATCGGCCGTCACCGGCGGGACACCCGACCCGGCCTCAGGCGATACTGCGGCCCGAGATCGGATCCGTACGCGGAAATGCTCCACATCGCCGAGGCCACGCGGTGACTCCAGCGCTGCCCGATTTTCACAGCCGCCGCGCCATGCTCGAGCATGTGCGGCACACCTTGTCGTTCTACGATCCGCAAGCGTTCGATCCGAGCGGCGGGTTCTTCCATTTCTTCAAGGACGACGGCACGGTCTACGATCGCCGGACGCGTCATCTCGTGAGCAGTACCCGATTCGTGTTCCTCTGGGGCATGGCGGCACGTCACTTTCCGCACGAGCCGCAGTTCCCGGATCATGCGCGCCACGCCATCGAGTTCGTTCGCGATGCTCATCGCAATCCGTCCACCGGCGGTTATGCCTGGCAACTCGACTGGCACGCCGGACGTGCAACGGTGACGGACGACACCAACCACTGCTATGGACTCGCGTTCGTGTTGCTGGCCTTCGCGCACGCGCTGGCGGCAGGCGTAGCCGAGGCGCGGATCGGGCTCGACGAAACGTTTGAGCTGATGGAGCGCCGGTTCTGGCAGCCCGAGCACCGGCTCTATGCGGACGAGGCGACGTCGGGCTGGCAACTCTCGCCGTACCGTGGCCAGAACGCCAACATGCACGCGACCGAGGCCTGCCTCGCCGCGTTCGAAGCGACGGGGGAGCGGCGGTTCCTGGAACGTGCTGCCGTAATCGCGGAGTCGATTGCCATTCGGCAGGCTACGCTCGCGGGCGGCCTCATCTGGGAGCACTACCACGCCGACTGGACGATTGACTGGGAGTACAACCGCCACGACCGCACGAACATTTTCCGGCCGTGGGGCTATCAACCCGGTCACTTCACGGAATGGGCGCGTCTGCTGCTGACGATCGAGCGGCATCTGCCGCTGCCTTGGCTGCTGCCACGCGCCGAAGCCCTGTTCGGACAGGCCGTGCGTCACGCCTGGGACGATCAGTATGGGGGTCTCTACTATGGTTTCGGCCCGGACTTATCGATCTGCGACGATCGCAAGTACCACTGGGTGCAATGCGAGACACTGGCTGCTGCTGCCGTGCTTGCGCAT
>JBAVJR010000292.1:0-2280 GCA_049687855.1 Steroidobacteraceae bacterium
GGAACGAGCGCCTGATCGACCGCGCCTGAGTGAATTCTCGTCAAAGAACGAGAATTCACACGGCGCACGAATCGTCGACGAGGTCACACCGCATGACCCGCTGCAGCTGCGTCGCAGCCAGCAACTTCCATGGCGCCGTCACCATGCCGTGTTGGCTAAGCTCGATGGAGTGCGTGCCGTGCGCCCGACGCTCAACGGGGAATAGCGACCCGAAGCGGAAGTGCGCCGCGCCATGGAGCGGACATTTGCAACGTTTCTGTACCGCCCAGTAGCAGGTGGCCCGTCAAGTCGCTCCGACGCTTGCCAGGCCGGCCTCGTTCGTCTGACTCGCATCCCCAGGCTCAAGTTGACCGTATGGCCGGCGGCCTCAGTCATCTTCGATGTTGTTCTGACCCCGCACCCTGCAATGCAGCGATCGGAATGACTCCGTTTCACCTTGACCACTGCCGTTGAGTAGAATAACTGCCCCTTTCAGCGTCGGGAGAAGACCATGGAGAACGGCACTCCGACTGGACCCTCTTACACGCGCCGCGAGTTCTTGCGCACCGCCGGTGCCGGCGCGGTCACGTTGAGCCTGGCCGCTGGAGGCGCCGCGGCGACGGGATCAACCGCACCCGATCAAGGCGCATCGGCCGGCACGGCTTCCGCTGCCACTGGCGGGCCCTACAACATCGTCTTCATCCTGACGGACCAGGAGCGCTTCTTTCGGCCGGGCGAGTTGCCCGCCGGGTACTCGCTGCCGGCGCATGAGCGCCTGATGAAGCGGGGCACGGTCTTTACCAACCACACGATCAATTCCTGCGTGTGCACGCCGTCCCGATCGGTGCTGTACACCGGCCAGCACATCCAGCACACGCGGATGTTCGACAACACGAACTTTCCGTGGATCCAGAGCATGTCGACCGACATTCGCACGGTCGGCGACATGCTGCGCGAGGCGGGCTATTACACGGCCTACAAGGGCAAGTGGCACCTGACCAAGGAATTCGAGACCGTCAATAAGCTCGGCAGCCCCACGAAGATCTTCACGGAGGAGATGGAGGCCTACGGGTTCTCGGACTACGTCGGGATCGGCGACATCATTGCGCACACGCAGGGCGGCTACCTGCACGACGGTATCATCACCGCGATGGCGGGCAGCTGGCTGCGCGGCAAGGGCCGCGAACTGGCCGCGGCGCAGAAGCCGTGGTTCCTGGCGGTGAATCTCGTCAATCCGCACGACGTGATGTACTACGACACCGACGCGCCCGGCACAACGGTGCAGTCCGCGCGCGGCATCACGCACGTCGCGCGCGATCCCGTCGATCCGTTGTATGCGCAACAATGGACGTTCGACCTGCCTGCAAGTCATTCACAACCGCTCGACTCGCCCGGGCGCCCCGCCGCCCATCGGGATTTCCTGCGCTCGCACGACGCGCTCGTCGGGAACATCCCTGACGAGCCGGACCGCTGGCGCCGGCGGCACAATTACTACCTGAACTGCCTGCGCGACGCGGATCGCAACATCGCAGCCGTACTGGCGGAGCTGGACGCGGCCGGCCTGACGGACAAGACGATCGTCGTCCTGACGGCGGATCACGGCGACATGGATGGAGCCCACCAGCTGCATGCCAAAGGCGCGGTGGCATATCGCGAACAGAACAACGTGCCGCTCGTGATCAGCCATCCGGCCTATGCTGGCGGCCGGAGGTGTCAGGCCATCACCTCGCATGTCGACATCGCCCCCACGCTCGTTGCAATGACGGGCGTAGCGGCGGATCGTCGCGCGTCGATCGTCAAGGACCTGCCCGGCAAGGACCTGTCCGGGCTGCTGGCGAGTCCCGACCAGGCGGACGTCCGTGCGATCCACGACGGCGTGCTGTTCAACTACAACATGTTCGCGTACCTCGACGGCGACTACCTGCAGAAGGCCGCTGCGTTCATCCAGCAGGGCGGCGACCCGAAGAAACTGAAGGAGGCCGGGATGGTGCCGGACATGCGCAAACGCGGCGCCGTGCGTTCCGTGTATGACGGTCGGTATGTCTTCTCCCGGTACTTCTCTCCCCGGCAGCACAACCGGCCGACGACGCTCGAGGACCTCTATCGATTCAACGACGTCGAGTTGTTCGATCTGCATGCCGATCCGCTCGAGATGACGAATGTCGCGATGAAGCAAGGCTCGCAGCGAGACCTGGTCATGGTGATGAACGACAAGCTGAACCGGCTCATCGACGCGGAAGTCGGCGAGGACCGCGGCCAGATGCTGCCGGGCGGCATCGAAGCCGGCTGGGAGGTCAGCGC
>JBAVJR010000293.1:0-2040 GCA_049687855.1 Steroidobacteraceae bacterium
ACGTGGTCCTGCTCGAACTCGATCCGGGACTCGCATTCGGCACCGGCACGCACGCAACCACGGCTCTCTGTCTCGAGTGGCTCGATTCTGGCGCCGCAACCAGTAACGACGTCGCCAGGCCGTGGCTCGCCGGCGCGGACGTCATCGATTACGGCTGCGGCTCCGGCATCCTGGCGATCGCGGCGCTGCGCCTGGGAGCCCGCCGGGCTGTCGCGATGGACATCGATCCCCAGGCCCTGCTGGCCACGCGTGAAAACGCCGAACGCAATGGCGTGCTGGAACGGATACGCGTGACGGCCGACCGGGACGCCGAGCACGCCCAGGCCGACGTGCTGTTGGCCAATATCCTGGCCGGCCCCCTGGTCGACCTGGCACCCCTGCTGGCCGCGCGGACGCGCGTCGGCGGTCGAATCGCCCTGAGCGGCCTGCTGGTCGGGCAGGCAGATGCCGTGACAGCCGCTTACCGGCCGTGGTTTGATATCGGCCTGACCGGGAAACGCGATGAATGGGGGCTGCTGACGGGCTGCCGTCGCGCGCAAGACGGCGTCCGGAAATAGCATAACGACCGATGTACTCCCAGTGCCCTGAATGCCTCACGCGCTTCCGCGTGCCGGCGGCCGCATTGCGCGCCGCACACGGCACCGTCCGTTGCGGACGCTGCGGCAGCGCGTTCGATGCCATGTCGCGACTCAGCGATACCATGGAGGTCGACGGCCCGGCCTCGGCCCTGGGTGAGCCCGTCTCACCGGACATGACGGGCGCCGGGAACATGG
This sequence comes from Steroidobacteraceae bacterium, assembly GCA_049687855.1. Classification (GTDB taxonomy): domain Bacteria; phylum Pseudomonadota; class Gammaproteobacteria; order Steroidobacterales; family Steroidobacteraceae; genus RPQJ01. Next base: position 774 of record JBAVJR010000293.1, read on the forward strand.
AAGGTGCAACGGCTGTCGGCTCGCTGTCTGCGGACGAAGGCGGCATTCCGGAGTTCCATTTCTCGGCCGACGACATCGAACGAGTCTTCGTCGACGCACGCGACTGGCAGAGCCGGTTCGGCGCGTCCGCATCCCCGGGTGATCGCGCCGGACTCATCGGCGACACCAGCACTGCTGAACTCGTGGGGTTCCTGCAGGAAGGCGAGACGGGCGAAGAAGTCGAGCCCGAGCGCGACGCAAACGACCCGAAGGTCTGGGTCCACGAACCCGAGTCGGTCGAGGACATCACGCTCGAAGGCGAGCGCATCCAGATCGAGAAGGTCGAAGGCTTCAACGGGTTCGAGGAGGATTTCCTCGAGCGCGAGATCGAAAGAGAAATCGAAGAGCAGCACCTTGCAGAGATCACCGGCTCGCACCGAGGCCTGTCCGCGAGCGAGGTCGAGGTCGAAGTCGAGGAGGCCGTCGATGCGGGTGCGGCGGCGCCCGCTCTCGAGCCGCTCGCTCTCGATTTGACCGAGCGCTCCAGAGTCCTGCGCGACGCTCCCGAAGCCGTGTTCCAGCACGAGCCGGCAGACGATGGACGAACGGACTCCGCGCCGGCCGTCGCTGCGGCATCGGTCCAGTCCGAGCCAGCCGTTGCGGAGTCGGCCGAACCGATCGCTCCGCTGCAGAGGATGCCGGCGGCCGTGGCAGCGGCCGCGGCTGCGATCGCCATCGAGTCGAGGGCACCCGTCGCGTCGCCGGTCGCAAGAGCGCAGCCTGCCGTGGCACCGGTCGCGGCACGCTGGCGTCGCCCATCCGAGCCTGAACCGGATGACTCGTTCGAGATCGGCGACCAGGATCACGATCCTGCCGATGATCTTGCAGACACCGCCGTCGCCGGCACTCCGCGCTGGGCCTGGGGCATCGGCGCACTCGTAATGGCGCTGCTGCTGACCGCGCAGCTCGCGCATCACAACCGCCTGCAGCTCGCGCGCGACGCGACGGTCGGCCCGGCGTTGCGCGGCGTCTACTCGCGTCTAGGCATGCCGCTGCCGCCGAACTGGAACCTCGCCGCATTCGAGCTGCGTCAGTGGGGCGCCAACGGATCGGCACCCTCCTCCACCACCGGCGCGCTCACGGTGCGTGCCAGCCTGAAGAACGGTGCGGCCTACGCACAGCCGATGCCGCTGCTGCGGCTCGAACTCGAGGACCGCTTCGGCGGCACCGTCGCACGGCGTGATTTCCGGCCCGCCGAGTACCTGAAAAACCCGGCCCAGGCGAAGCG
>JBAVJR010000294.1:0-6443 GCA_049687855.1 Steroidobacteraceae bacterium
GCTTCGGGATGAACGACAGCGTCATCTCGTGGATCTGGGTTGCCGCCTGCAGCATGCCGATGACGACGCCGGTGACCAGCGCCGACAGCAGCAGCGGCGCCGAGATCAGGATCGTGAGTTCCAGTGCGCGCTGGCCTAGGCTCATGACGGATTCCGGTGTCATGGGAGCGCCTCAGGTTGTCTGGAAGCTCGCCGCGAGCGTGCCGACCAGCAACGACCAGCCGTCGACCAGCACGAACAGCATCAGCTTGAATGGCAGGGACACCAGCATCGGCGAGAGCATCACCATGCCCATCGACATCAGCACGCTGGCAACGACCAGGTCGATGATGACGAACGGGATGAAGATGACGAAGCCGATCTGGAACGCCGTCTTGAGCTCGCTGATCATGAATGCCGGCACGATCGTGGTCAGGGGTATCGTGTCGACGCTGTCGTGCGCGGAATCGCCGGCGATCTCGTTGAAGCGCTCCAGGTCGGATTCGCGCACCTGGCCGAGCATGAACTGGCGCAATGGCGCGACGCCGGCAGCCAGCCCCTGCTCGAGCGTGATCTGCTTGTCCGAGTATGGCTTGACGCCCTCGGCGTAGATGCGATCGAGCACCGGCGACATCACGAAGAAGCTCAGGAACAGCGCGAGCCCGATCAGGACCTGGTTCGGCGGCGTCTGCGGCATGCCGAGCGCCTGCCGCAGGATCGCGAGCACGATGACGATGCGCGGAAAAGCGGTCATCGACAGCACGATGGCCGGCAGCACCGTCAGCAGGGTCATCAGGACCAGCACCTGCAGCGACAGGCTCCAGGTTTCCGGTCCCGCGGGCGACTCGATCGTCAGGATTGGCACGTCGGCCGCGTACGCCGCGGGGACCGCCACAACTGCCGCAAGCGCGAGAGCGATGCGCCCGAAGTTTCTCATGCTGTTCCCGCGCCCCCATGCAGTGCGTCCCTGACCCGCTGCGCGAAGCTGCCCGCCGGCACCGCGACACCGGCCTCGACCAGCAGCGGCCGCGACAGCACCAGCAGCGTGCGCAGGCCGCCGGGGCTGACGCCGACCAGCAGCTGCTCCTCGCCCACCTGGACGACGACGAGGCGTTCGCGGGCACCGAGCGCCAGTTGCGCGAGGACTCGCAGCGAATGCCGGCCGCCGGCATGCAACGGGCGCAGGCGGCCGCGCAGCAGCCACCCGAGCACGAGGATGAGCCCGACCACGCACAGCAGGCTGAGCAACGCTTGCGAAATGGCGACGCTGTTCATGCCCGCCTACCTCAGGTTGCGCACACGATCGCTGGCACTCACGACCTCGGTCAGCCGCAGGCCGAAGCGGTCGTTCACGACGACGACCTCGCCGCGCGCGACGAGGACGCCGTTGACGTACAGGTCGAGCGGCTCGCCCGCCTGCCGGTCGAGTTCGACCACGGAACCGGGCGTCAGCGACAGCAGCTCGCGCACGCTGATCCTGGTGCGGCCCACTTCGAGCGTCAGCACCAGCTTGACGTCGAGTATCGAGTCGATATTGATCTCGGCATCGCCTCCTGCGGCGGCCGGCTGGCTCTGCAAGTGGGCGAACTCCGCCCGCGTGGAACCCCTTTCTGCTGCCGGTTCGGTCATGCGGTCCTCCTTTCAGGATCGGTGCGTCCCGCCGGCTGCCGCATGGCCGGCCCAAGCACCTGCACGGCATTGCGGCCGGACGAAATGCCGTAACGCGCGTTGAAGACGGGCTGTCCTTCGGCGAGCACCACGACGTTGTCGGGGCGCTCCATCTCGATCACGTCCCCCGGCCGCAGGCTGACCAGTGTCCCCAGCGTGATCTCGATGCGCGAGAAGACGGTCTCGAGCTGCAGCACGCTGTCCTTGAGGGCTGCCTCGAGGTCCTGCCGGCACTGGCGGCCGGGCTTGGCCGGTGCGACCGTCTGCAGCTGGTCGCGCACTCCCTCGAGTCCGGCCAGCGGCAGCATGAGCGTGAGCTCGCCAGCCGCCTCGAGACTGATGCGGAACCGCCGCACCAGCATCGGTTCGCTGGCCGGCACGATCGCGGCGAACTGCGGGTTGCTCTCGAGCCGCACGAGTTCGACTTCCAGCGGCACGACGCTGGACCAGGCGGTGCGCAACTCGGCCACGCACGACTCGAAGCACTTGCGGGCGAGTCGCCATTCGCCAGGCGTGAACTCGGCGCCTGCTGCGTGGCGCACGTCGCGGCCAGTGCCGCCGAAGAACGCGTCCGTCAGGGCACCCACGAGCGCAGCGTCCAGCACCAGCAGGCCCTGGCAGGCCAGCGGCTTGTAACTCACGACGTAGAGCGCGCTCGGTGCCTTGGTGGTGCCGATCGCGTCGGCGAAGCGCTGGTGCTGCGCACCCTGGTCCGTGACCTCGATCGGGCGGTGGACCAGGCGTTCGAGGTTCGCGCGCAAGCCGCGCGCGAAGCGCTCGTTGATCAGGTCGAGCGTCACGAGGCGGCCGCGGACGATGTGCTCGCCTGCGGCGAAATCGTACGGCCGCACGAGCCCGTCGACGGCGTGCCCGGCGTCGGTGGCGACGGCGCCGGACTTGACGCCGTCGAGCAGTGCAGCGACCTCGTCAGGGGAGATCACGTCAGCGGCACGGCGCTGCGGGTCGCCCTGCGCAGGCGCCTGCTGCGGTTCCTCAGACATCGGCCGGTAGTCCTTTGGGCATGAATCTCTGCAGCGCGCGACGCAGCGCCGTCACTGGATGACGAAACCGGAGAAATAGACTTCCTCGATCTCGCTCTCGCTGCCGGGGTCCACCTTCTTGATGGCGGCGCGGACTTCGCTCAGCGCAAGCGCGCGCAGCTGCTCCTTGCCCTCCCGCGTCAGGAGCTGCTTCATGTCCCTGCTGCCGATCAGCAGCAGGAGGTTGTTGCGCAGCAAGGGCGTGTTCGCCTGCACGGCGGCAATGGCCTTGGGATCGCGTGCCATGACTTCCACCGTGACTTGCAGGTAGCGCGGCTCGCCGGACTCCTCGAAGTTCACGACCAGCGGCTCGAATGCGTGATACACGGGCGGCCCTTCAGGCGCCTTCTTCTTCACCTCGGCCTTCGCCGGCGCCTTGACGGCGTCCGCGACTTCCTCCGCGGCCGGTTCGCGCTCATGGTGTCCCAGCAGCCCGTAGAGGAACTGGCCGGCGACGGTGCCGATGGCGACGACCACCGTGAGACCGAGCCCCTTGAGCAGTACGGACACGATGCCGCTCGCGCGACCACTGCGCTTCACTGCCGTCGGCTCAGCCGCGTCTTCGATCTTGGGTTCGGGAACCGACATTTTTGAACTCCGCGCACGTGTCCCTGAGTCAACCATGAGCAAACAACGTGCCAGTCCTCGCGGCACGTTGAATGGCTCATGTAATCAACGAGTTGAAAAGGCGCGGCTGCGGTTGCGCTCGCAGCAGGCCGCGGACGCGATGGAAGTCCGACGCCAGAGCGTCAGTTTCTCGTCGCCGGCACCGCTCGCAAGGGCGCGCTCCGGTGTGCCACCAGGCGTCAGGCGTACTCGTCGACCAGCCGGGCGGACTGGCCGCCAGCCGTACTGCGCACGGATTCCATGGACTGCGCTGGGCTGGTTTGCGCGGGCGCGCTCGAGGTCGTCTCGCGCGGGGCCGCCGTCTGGCTGCCACGCTCCTGGTGGTGCTGGGCAACCGACGCGTCGGTCATCGTCAATCCGCCCTGGGTAAACATCTCGCGCAGGCGCGGCAGGGAATGCTCGAGAGCATCGCGCGTCTCGGCATGCTGCGCGCCGAACCACAGGCCCACCTGTGAATCGTGCAGCGTGATGCGTACTTCGAGCGGCCCGAGGTGTTCCGGGTGCAGCTGCAGCCGCACTTCGCGGACACCTTGCCCGGCGAGGGCCACCAGCCGTTGGCCGAGTTCGTGCTGCCAGCGCGGCGTCCCGACCTGCTCCCTGAGGCCGTCCCGCGCAGGGTCCGGCGTCGCGTCGGGCGCGGCGTGCGCCAGCGTGCGCTCCGGTCGCAGCGCAGACTGCCCCGCAGCCAGGCCGGTGTCCGTCGCCTGCCGTTCCAGGTCGGGTCGCGGTTCGGAATTCTTGCGATCCGCGGCCGCAAGAGCGGCAACCTCATCGCTTGCTGGTTGCGCAATGCCTGCTGCCGGCGACGGGCTGCTCCCCGGCGCCGCGGCGTCAGTACGTCGCTCGCCGACTCCGGCCGCTGCCGTGCTGCCACCCTTCGTCGGCACCGCGACTGTCAGCGGCAGCGGGCCGGCGGCTGCAACGCTGGCCGCAACGACTGGATCAGCCGGGGGTGGGAGCGGGGGGATCGGTTGCGTGCCGGGAGCCGGAGCCGGCCCGAACGCTGGCGACGACCGTGGCTCTACCGGGGCCGGCACCGGCTGGCTGGTTGTCAGCGCGCCTGCAGCGCGCGGTCCCGCGTCCGCGTCGGCGATGACAGCATCCGGTGTAACTCCCGGCAGGGTCGCCGCTGGCGGCTCACGACCTTCCGGCAGCTGCACCGCGCTCTCGAATCGTGGCTGCAGAGTGCCGGCGGGAATTGCCGGTGGCGCCAGCACCGGCGCGGCCGGCGTGCCCTGTCCCGCCAGCAGGTCTGCGCCGACGACGGCGCTTCGCCCGTCGGGCGGCAAGACCTGGCCGGATACCGGCAAGGGAACGCCGCTCAACCGCAGCGCCGCGGGATCCGCGAACGGCAAGCCGGTCCCGAGCGATCCAGCCAGCAGCACATCGAAATCCAGCGACACGGGCCGGCGCGGCAGCAGCGGGCCCTGCGCCTTGCCTGGCGACACGTCGAGACTTGCGGGCGGAAGAGCGAGTGCGGCTGTGGAATCCAAGTCTCTGCACCGTCGGGGAATCGCGTGGGCGACCTGTCCGCCTGAAACAGAGCAAGCGGCGTGCCAGTCGCGTCACTCGACGGGGCCCCGCCCCGTCTTGCGCGTACCGGTCGAGTCGTCGGCGTGCCGCTGCTCGACTCGCTCGACCTGCCGGCGTTCGTCGCTGACGAACCGCTCCACCAGTTGCTCCATCGCACGGGCTTCCCTGCGCAGCTTCGACCAGGCATCGAGCATGCGCTCGACATCCTCGCGTGCAGCGGTGACCCGCGATTCCTGCTGCCTGACTGCCTCGTCGAGCTGGGCCTGGAACGCGCGGGAGTTCGCCACGCTGAAGGACCTCATCGGCTGCACCTCGGCGGCGCCGTGCTCGTACTGCTGCCGGTACTGCATCAGCTCCGCCAGGCGGGCTTCCTGCCGGGCGAACACTTCGCGTGCAGCCGCGACTTTCCTTGCGGACTCCTCGATCCGCTCGTTGGCACTTGCCACCAGCGGCAGCAGGCGGTTCGATCGCGTCATGGATCGATCATCGCTCGTGTGCGCGGGACGTTGCCATTCGTGACATCACGCATGGGCGGTCTCGGGCACCGTGGCCAGCAACTGCGCGAGGTCCGACAGGCTCTGCTCGAGGCCGACCTTGGCCTGCATGTGCTGCTCCAGGTAACGCAGGACACCAGGCCAGGCGTCGATGGCCGTGTCGATGCGCGAGTCCGTCCCTTTCTTGTAGGCGCCGACCGCGATCAGGTCACGGTTGTGCTGGTACTGGGAGTAGAGCTGGCGCAGCCGCTGCGCGAGGCGCAGGTGCTCCGCGGTCGTGATCTGCTGCATCACGCGGCTGATGGAGGCCTCGACGTCGATCGCAGGATAAGTCCCGGCTTCCGCCAGCGTGCGCGAGAGCACGATGTGACCATCCAGGATTGCACGGCTGGCGTCGGCGATCGGGTCGGCCTGATCGTCACCCTCGACCAGCACCGTATAGAACGCGGTGATCGAGCCGCGGCCCATCGCACCGTTGCCGGCGCGCTCGACCAGGTGGGGCAGGCGGGCGAACACCGACGGCGGGTAGCCCTTGGTGACCGGCGGCTCGCCGACCGCCAACGCGATCTCGCGCTGGGCCTGCGCGAAGCGCGTCAACGAATCCATGAGCAGCAGCACGTCGCAGCCCTGGTCGCGAAAATGCTCCGCGACCGCTGTCGCGAGCCACGCCGCGTGCAGCCGCATGAGGGGCGGGTGGTCTGCTGGCGCAGCCACGACCACCGCACGGCGCAGCCCGTCCGGCCCGAGGATCTCCGTCACGAATTCGCCGACTTCACGGCCGCGCTCCCCGATCAGGCCGACGACGACCACGTCCGCCGTCGTGAATCGCGTCATCATGCCGAGCAGGACGCTCTTGCCGACGCCGCTGCCGGCGAACAGGCCGATGCGCTGCCCGCGGCCCACGGTGAAGAGGCCGTTGATCGAGCGCACGCCGACGTCGAGCGGCTCGCGGATCAGGCGGCGCGCGAGCGGGTTGATCGGCGTTCCGCCGAGCGGCACGCGTGCTTCGTACTCGATGCGACCGAGGCCGTCCAGCGGCCGGCCGGCGCCGTCGACGACGCGACCGAGCAAGCCGCGGACGACCGCGACCTCGAGTCCGTGC
>JBAVJR010000295.1:0-2101 GCA_049687855.1 Steroidobacteraceae bacterium
GGCGATGATGGTGCGGAAGTTCTTCGCCGACGAGACGCTCGACAAGATCACGCCCATCGGGCGCGCCGCCAGGGAGTGACCGGGAGCTAGTCGACCCACACCCGGGCGTTGCGGAACATCCGCATCCAGCCACCGTCCTCGCTCCAGCTTTCCGGGTGCCACGAGTTCTGCACGGTGCGATACACGCGCTCGGGGTGCGGCATCAGGATCGTCACGCGCCCGTCCGTCGTCGTCAGCCCGGTGATGCCGGCTGGCGATCCGTTCGGGTTCGCCGGGTACGTCAAAGCGACCTTGCCGTGGTTATCCACCCAGCGCAGGCTCACCAGCCCGCCGTGCGCGCAGTCGCGCTCCGCGGCCTCGTCCATGAACTCGGCGCGGCCTTCGCCATGCGCGACGGCGATCGGCAGCACCGAACCTGCCATGCCGCTGAAGAAGATCGACGGCGTCGGCAGGATCTCGACCAGGGCCACGCGGCCTTCGAACTGCTCGGAGCGATTACGGACGAACCGCGGCCAGTGGCCCGCCCCCGGAATCAGCGACTTGAGCGTCGACATCATCTGGCAGCCGTTGCAGACGCCAAGCGCAAAACTGTCGGACCGCGTGAAGAAAGCCGCAAACTGTTCGCGCAGCGCCGCGTTGAAGAGGATCGATTTCGCCCAGCCTTCGCCGGCGCCGAGCACGTCGCCGTAGGAAAAGCCGCCGCAGGCGACGACGCCCTTGAAGCGATCGAGCCGCGTGCGGCCCGCGATCAGGTCGGTCATGTGCACGTCGGCCGGCTGGAATCCCGCGCGGTCGAATGCGGCGGCCATTTCGAGCTGGCTGTTCACGCCCTGCTCGCGCAGGATCGCGACCTCGGGCCGCGCGCCGCTCAGCACGTACGGCGCCGCGATGTCCGCGGCCGGGTCGTACGTCAGCGTTGCAAACAGGCCCGGGTTCCTCGCATCCGTGACCTGCTCGCGCTCTTCGTGCGCGCAGGCCGGATTGTCGCGCAGCGACTGCAGGCGGTAGCTGGTCTCGGACCAGGCCGAACGCAGTTCGGTGCGCGTCGCGTCGAGCACCGGCTTGCCGTGACGGTCCTCGATGACGATGCGATCGAAGGCCTCGGCCGTGCCGAGGTCGTACACCATCGAGCCCAGGCCCGCGGCGGCGAACACCGAACGCACGTCGGCGAGACGCGAGGTCTCGACCTGCAGCACCGCACCCAGCTCTTCCGCGAAGAGTTCGGCGACAGCCGCGTCGTGATCACCGGCCGGCAGCGTGACGTCGAGCCCGCAGTGCCCGGCGAACGCCATCTCCGCTAGCGTCGCGAACAGTCCGCCATCCGAACGATCGTGGTATGCAAGGATCACTCCCTTGCGTCGCAGCTCGATGATCGCGCCCACGAATGCACGCAATCGGCTGGCATCATCGCAGTCCGGCGCGGTCGCGCCGATCCGGCCGTACACCTGCGCCAGGCAGGAGGCGCCCAGGCGATTGCGACCGGCACCCAGGTCGACCAGCAGCAGGCGCGTGGCACCGCGGTCGAGCCGCAGCTGCGGCGTGAGCGTGCGGCGCACGTCCTCGACCGGCGCAAACGCCGAGACGATCAGCGACACGGGCGAGACCACCTTGCGCGCGCCGTCCGCCCCGTTCCACGCGGTCTTCATCGACAGCGAGTCCTTGCCGACCGGGATCGCGATGCCGAGTGCGGGGCAGAATTCTTCGCCCACCGCATACACGGTGTCATAGAGGTCCGCGTCCTCGCCCGGCTCGCCGCAGGCGGCCATCCAGTTTGCCGAGAGCCGGATGTCTTCGATGCGGCGAATGTCGGCCGCGATGATGTTGGTGACGGCCTCGGCGACGGCCATGCGACCCGACGCTGCCGCATCGAGCAGCGCGAGCGGCGTCCGTTCACCCATCGCCATCGCCTCGCCATGGTTGGAAAAATAATCCGCGACCGTGACCGCGACGTCGCTCACCGCGACCTGCCACGGCCCGACCAGCGGATCGCGACTGATCATGCCGCCGACCGAGCGGTCACCGATCGTGATCAGGAACGTCTTGTCCGCGACGGTCGGCAGGCTCAGCACGCGCAGCGCAGCCTCACGCACGTCCGTCACGT
>JBAVJR010000296.1:0-2785 GCA_049687855.1 Steroidobacteraceae bacterium
CGCCCGCGGCGCAGGACAGCGGGTGTCCGCAGTACGTCAGGCCGGTGACGAGCACCTGGTGCGCAAGCCGTGCGGCAATCTCATGCGACACGACCACGGCGCCGAGCGGCATCATCGCGCCCGTGAGGCCTTTCGCGAGCGTGATGGCGTCCGGCCGCCCGGCATCGCCGTGGCGCTGCCATGCGAACCATTCGCCGCAACGGCCGAAGCCACTCATGACTTCGTCGGCGATCAAGGGAATGCCGCGCTGCCGCGTGACGCGGCGCACTGCCGGCCAGTAACTGTCCGGAGCGACGATGCCGTTGGAGCCCGCGTTCGGTTCGACGATGACGGCGGCGACACGATCGGCGCCGAAATGATCGATGCGCTGCCCGATCGCGGCGGCGGCCAGCTCGCCGCATTCCGCAGCGTCCTTGCTGCCGAAAGGGCAGCGGTAGGCATAGGGCGGTTCGACGTGCGTGACGCCCATTGCGTCGGGGTCGACCATGGCGCGCGTTCGAGTGTCGCCGGAGAGAGCCATCGCCAGGTGCGTCGAGCCGTGGTACGAACGATCGCGTGCCACCATGACGCCCTTCGGCTTGCCGAAAGCTTGCCGCACGATCTTCACGGCATGCTCGTTCGCGTCGGCGCCGCCCAGCGTGAAGAACACGCGACCACCCTCGAAGCCGCTCAATTCGAGCAGGCGCGCGGCGAGATCGGCGCGCGGCTTTGCGCCCCAGGCGTTGGTCACGAAACACAGTTGCTCCGCCTGCGAGCGGATTGCCGCGACGACGCGCGGATGCTGGTGTCCGAGATTGCTGCACTCCGCGAGGCTGCTCATGTCGAGCACGCGGCGGCCGTCCTCGAGGTGCAGCCAGGCGCCGGCGCCACCCACGACGGTGGGTGCGTTCCAGGCGGACTGCGCGCACCAGCTGTGCAGGACGGTATCGCGCTCGGCGGTCATGCAGCCTCAGCGACAGGGAAGATCATGGATTGTGCGCTCCGCAGCGCTTGATCTGCTCGAGCAATGCATCGGGCGACAAGGGTCGCCCGAGCAGGTCCTGCAGCAGCCGTCTCGTGTCGCGTTCGGAGCCGTACTGCAGCAGTTGCCCGCTCTGCCATGCGTACCAGCGGGGATTGCCGGTGTCGAACGGGCCGATCGCCGCCGCCGTGCGCGCGCGTATCTCGGCCGTCAGCAGCGCACCGAGCCCGTAATTGACCATGTAGCCCGGATTGCCCGCCAGTTGCACGCGCATCGCCCACCACGGAACCTCTGGGTGCGGAACCACGCGCAGGTATGCATGGGTGATGTCGGTCCACACTGCGTTCGGGTCCAGGGCCGGATCGCGCAGCAGGCGCAGTTCGAACAGTGACCAGGCGACGTCCAGCATTACGTTCGCAAACAAGGCCCGCATCGACGCGCTCTCGGCGACTGCCGCTCCAAGGTAGCGACGCTGCCAGGCCGGCTCGTGCACGCTCCACGACGGGACATCTGCAAACGCTTCCGTGAACAGCGTGTCTGGCCAGTCCATGTAGGCAGGCCGTGTGCGTATCGCGCTCACGTGCACGGCGTGACCGTTCTCGTGCACCAGTTCGTTGAGCGAGAACAGGCCCCCGACCGGGTAGGTTCCCAGCACTCGCGCAACCGGGCGATGCCATTCCCCCTGCACCCTGCGGCCGCGGACGAGAAAGTCGCTGTAGGCGAGGGGCGATTTGTCCGGACGCGGTTCGAGATCGAACACGATGCCGAGCTGTACGAGGTCTGCCCCAAGTTCGCGGAAAAAACGCTGGTTCACGGGCAGCAGGGCCGCGGCCGGAATGCGAGCCTGCAGCTCGCGGTTGGCCGCTCCGTTGACGTAACGGAAGTCCCACGGCTCGATGGGATCGGCAGGGTTCGCGTCGCGCCAGGCTGCGAGCACCTGCACGAGCCAACGCTCGACCTCGATGGTCGTGACGCCGATGGCGCGAGCTGCCGCGTCGATCTCCGAGCCGTTCTTGCGCGCCTCGGCGGCGGCCAGCGCGATCATGCGTCGATACGGGCTTTCAGCCTCGCCCCGGCCATTGAGCGCGGTCCAGAGCGGCGCGAAGGCGTCGAAGATCGCTCTACGGCTCGCGCGGTCGTCGACGACGTGCAGCAGTTGCAGTGCGGTGCCACGATCGATCGTGCCGCCGTCGTGCTGCAGGCGATTGCCGTGCTCGACATAGCAACTGACCAGCGCCGCACGCAGCGAGGAATAGTCGAGGTCGCGGCGCTGGGCATCGGCGCACGTGCGTGCCTGGACGCCGGCAGTCGTATCGTCGGTTTCCAGTTCGGTCACCGATTTGCGCATCGACGCGATGGCGTCGCGGTCGGCCGCGGCCAGGTTGCCGGGTTCGATGCGGGACAGCGCCTCGTCCAGCCGCTTGCGCTGCGGGTCGAGCTGGGCCTTCCACGCCGCAAGTTCCTTGCCGCGGTATGACGTCGCACCACCGGATTCGATGTAGCCGGCGGCGCCCACGGCATCGAGGTAGTCGAGGAAAGCAGATTCGGCCGAGGCGACCGTCAGGTTCGGAGGCGTGTCCGCTTGTGCCGCAGGAAGCGTGGCACCAAGAGCGAGCAAGACAACGGCCATGCGGATCCCCGGCATGGCCGAATCATAGCCATGACACCCGCGAAGAGCGATCCCGGGCCGTCACGGACGCAGGCACCTCCCATTCAGCGCGTCAACACCGCGAGCACCAGCAGGGCGGCGGCGACCCCGACGATCACCGCGAGCACGCGGCCCCGGCGACCTGCTCCTGCCGGCGGTCGTGAGGAAGCCAGGCC
>JBAVJR010000297.1:0-6050 GCA_049687855.1 Steroidobacteraceae bacterium
GGATGACCAGGTCGATGCCGCCCCGCGCGACACGCTCCAGCCCTTCGCGCGGCGTCGCCGCGCACTCGACCTTGGCTCCTTCGAGCGTCAACAGCACGTCGAGCGCCGTGCGCACCGCGTCGTTGTCGTCGATGACCAGTAGCGTACGTCCCTGCATTCCGCTCGCTGCAACCTGTTGCGTGAGATCAGACCGTGCGGGTCGCGATGGCTGGCGAGACCATCGAGGCGCGACGCGCGGGCCGGAACGCCGCCGCGAGGCTGACGAGCCAGAGCCCGGCCACCCCGAAGACCAGATAATAGAGCTTAAGCCGCGGGAGTTCGAACGTCGTGCTGAGCCAGTACCCCAGCACCAGCGCGAGCACGCAACCGAGGACGACGCCCACCGTCGTGATCAACCAGTTCTCGGCCAGGAAGTACTGCAGGATGTCGGTGCGGCGGGCACCGACGGCGCGACGGGTGCCGATCTGCTTGGTGCGCGTGCTGACGTTGAACGCCGCCAGCCCGAAGATGCCGAGCGCCGAAATGCCCACCAGCAGCGCAATGACGACGGTCAGGTACAGGGCCATCGCCCGGTCCTCCGCGTAGGTCGATGCGGCGACGTACTCGAGCGAGCGCACACGCAGGATGACACGGCCGTTGTCGACCTTGCCCAGGGTCTCCTCGGCCAGCTTCATCATCGCGTCGCGCTGCCCCGGCTTGGCACGGACCATGTACCGGGCGTACGTCTCGTCCGTGATCACGGGGAACAGGGCGACGTTGCCGACCTTGTCCCAACCCGGCCAGGAACCGTGCATGTGGTCGATGACGCCGAGGATCGTGACTGGCTGGCTGGTGCCGGTGTAGATCGTCTTGCCGAGCGCAGACTCGTCCGGGAACAGGTCCTTCGCAACATCCCGCGTGACCAGGATCCCCGATGGCGAGGTCGAACTGTTCTTTGGCGGCATCGTCACGATCGTCGCATCGAAATTACGTCCTTCCGCCAGCCGGGCGCCAAACGTCTCGAGTCCCTGCTCGTCCACCTGGAAGTAGTTCATGTCGCCGCGACGGCCCTTTTCGCCGGGCTCGGTGAACATCGACGTGCTCGAACCACCGCCCGACAGCGGCACGGCGTTGACGACCGTGGCCGCCTGGACGCCAGGCAGGCTGCGCAGCAGGCCTAAGTCCTCCCGGATCGTCACCTCACCCTGGAACTTGTCGCTCGAAGCCTGGAAGCCGACGAAGAAGATGTTCGCCACGTCCATGCCGGGATCGCGGCTGATCTTTTCCATGCGCTGCACGATGATGAACAGCGAGTTGACGACGATCGCGAGCGCGAGCGCGATCTGCAACGCCACGAGAATGGCGCCGGTCGGGCCGCGGCGCAGCGAACTCAGGATCGGCTTGATGTCCATGGGGTCGGTGTCCTTGCGAAGCTACTGCGTCTTGAGGTAGACGGCCGGCGCGGTGCGCCCGATGCGCCAAGAGGGATACAGTCCAGCGATTGTGCCGGCCAGCAGCGACAGCGCGAGCGTGACGAGCACGACGACAGGGTCGATCTCCGTCAGGCGCGCGTACGAGCCGCGGGTAAAATCGGAACCGTAGATCGCCCGGATACCGGCAAGGCCGCCGACCGCCAGCAGGATGCCCAGCACGCCGCCCGCCAGGCCGATCAGCAGCACCTCGGTCATGTGCTGGCGGATGATGTCGCGGCGACTGGCGCCGAGGGCGCGTCGCAGGCCCGTGAGCGGCGCGGCGTTCAGGAACTTGGCCAGCAGCAGGCCGACCACGTTGACGAGGCAGACGCCGAGGAAGAGCAGCGCGATGCCGATCAGCACGCGGTTGTCCTTCTGCACGACGTCGTTGCGGTCGAGCCATTGCCCGACGTCATAGAGGACGTTGTTGAGCTTGCGCGGCATGCGTCCCGCGGCCTTCTGGCTGCGCGCGTAGTTGTCGACGAAGGCCTGGTACCGGTCGCGATCCGCGACGGTCGGCAGCTCGGCCCAGAGCATCAGCCAGATGCACTCTGAATTCAGGAAGTCCTGGTAGCTGTCGCCGACCTCAGGCTTCCAGCAGTTGGTGTTGCCGTACACGGACATTTCGAGCGCCCTGCCCCAGCCGTAGGGGATGTACGCATCCTCGGGGTCGTCGAATGAGCCGTTGTTGAGGTCGAAGAACTTGGGACTGGGCGCCCACGGCTGCAGCACGCCGACGACACGGTACTCGACCTTGCCCAGCTTGACCGTGCGGCCGACGCTGTTCTCGCCGCCGAACACCTTCTGGTTCGTTTCGTGGTTCAACACCACGACGGGTTGCGGGCCTTCGTCGGCCGCTGCATCCCAGCCCTGGCCGTACTGGAACGGCACGTCGAACATGGGGAAGAATTCATGCGACGTCACGCGCAACTGGGCATTGAACGGCTTGACGCCGTTGCGCTCCGGCAGCAGCAGCGCGCCGGACTTGTACATGACCACGCTGCGCGATGCGGCCTTCGAGCCGTACAGGTACATGGCGTCGCGATAGGTGAGCAGCTGCGGCGGCAGGTCCGGCTTCTCGTCATCGTACGGGCGCTCGGCGCTCCAGGTGTCGAGCGTCACGGCGTAGAGCTGGCTGCTCTTGTCCGGGATCGGATTGGTCGCCATCGCGTGGTAGATCGTGAACGTCACGGTGCAGACGGCGATGCCCAGCGCAATCGCGAGCACCATCAGCGCCGAAAGTCCCGGATGGCGCTTCATGCTGTCGAGCGCGAGGCGCAGGTCGTAGGCAAACATCGTGGAGCCCCCTTTCCCGCTCAGCCGTAGGTCGCGTCGGCCGCCGGCGGATGCAGCATCGTCACCGACGCCGAATGCGCTTCGTACGGCTTGTAGTCCGTGACCTGGCCGTCGATGACCTGCACGTTGCGGTGCGCGCGGCGCGCGAGCTCCGGGTCGTGCGTGACCATCACGATCGTGGCGCCCATGCCGTTGATCTGTTCGAGCAGGTCCATGACCTGGCGCGCCATCAGCGAGTCGAGGTTGCCGGTCGGCTCATCCGCGAGCAGCAATGCCGGATCGCCTGCGAGCGCGCGCGCAATGGCGACACGCTGCTGCTGGCCACCCGAGAGCTGTGACGGCAGGTGTTTCATGCGCGAGGAGAGCCCCACCAGGTCGAGCGCGGAGTTGATCCGCTCGCGGCGCTCGGCCGCCGGCATGCGGCGGTAACGCAGCGGCACGTCGACGTTGTCGAACACGTTCAGGTCGGGGATCAGGTTGAAGCTCTGGAAGATGAACCCGATCTTGTGGTTGCGCACCCTCGAGCGCGCGTCATCGTCGAGCCTGCTCACGTCCTCGCCGTCGAGGCGGTAGCTGCCGGAATCGAACGTCTCGAGCAGGCCCGCCACGTTGAGGAACGTGGTCTTGCCGGAACCGGAAGGTCCGGTCACCGCGACGAACTCGCCCTTGTCGACCTTCAGGCTGAACTCGCGCAGCGCGTGCGTCTCGAGCAGGTCCGTCCGGTAGGCCTTGGTCACCTGGGTCATTTCGAACATGGTGCGTCCTCTTGCGTTCGTTCGTCAGTCCGCGAGCAGCACGCGCGGCGCATTCTTGAAATCTTCGGTGTCGGAAATCACGACCTGGTCGCCGGCGGCGAGACCGTCGATGATTTCGATCTCGCGGACGCTCACGGCGCCCGTCCTGATCGGGCGCTGCTCGGCGACGCCGTCCTTCACCACGTAAGCAGTCGCGCCGCCGCCGGCTTCGTAGAAGCCGCCGCGCTCCACCTTGAGCACGTTGTCGCGCCGGTCCAGCAGGATGCGCACCGCGACACGCTGGTTCTGGCGCAAGCCGGCCGGGATCTCGCGCAGCCGCACGCGCCCGGTGACTTCGCCCTGGCGCACTTCCGGCGAGATCGTGCTCACTTCGCCCGCGTACGTCTTGCCGCCATACGACACGTCGGCCTGCATGCCGACGCCGATGGTCCCTGCGTAGGTCTCGGCGACGCGGAACTCGATTTCGAGTGCTGACAGGTCGACGACGGTGAGCAGCGCGGCATCCTGCTGCACGGCGGACTTCTGCGTCACCGCGAGGTTGCCGACCATGCCGTCGACCGGGGATTTCACCGCGAGCTCGCCGACGCGACGCTCGAGGTCCTCTGCCAGCAGCTGCTGCCGGTCCCGCTGCAGGCGTCGTGTCTGCAATTCGAACTCGAGGCCTTCCTTTTCGAGGCCCGCGGTCTCGACCGCGTGGTGGTGCGTGAGTTTCGCCTCGTCGAGTTCGTCCTGGGCCCGCTGGAAGTCGCGCTGGCTGATGACCCGCTGGTCCCACGCTGTCTGGGCGCGCGCGAACTCCCGTTCGGCCGCGCGGATCGCGACGCCGGCCAGGTCCGCATTCTGCTGGCTCTGCAGGATCTTGCGGCGAACCTCGATCTCCTGGCGGCGCAGGTCGACGACCAGGCTTTCGAGCGTGGCGCGCTCGCGCTCGAATTCGTTTTTCAATCCCGGGCTCTCGACGGTCGCGAGCAGGTCGCCTTTCCTGACCGTGTCGCCGGCATTGCGGTTGAGCGTGACGGTGCCGGCCGCAGGCGCATACAGCGTGGGGCTGACGGCGGCCACGACGGTGGCCTGCGCGGCGACGTCGCTCAGGAATTCACCGCGTGTCACCGTCGCGATGCGCACGCGCTCGAGCGCGACCGTGGCATCGCTCGAGGCCCAGCCCTTCAGGAACCCCGCCAGGACTGCCGCACCGAACACGAGCAGCGCGACAGCCGCGGCGATGCGGACGCGTCGATCTTGCCGCCATCCGGTGGCCTGCTCGACGACGCGGTCCTGACCGTCGGTGCTGCGCATGCCCGGCGCGGCAATCTTGTCTGGAGTTCGCTTGAGGGTGGCGATGGACATGTCACTGGCTTGGATGCGGGAGACCACGATTACGTTTGCAGGGATCGTGCCAAGCCCGCTTTTTCTTGCAACAGCCTGTTTTCACGGACTTTTGTTCCGGCGTGCAGCAACCGGACACGGTGTCCGGGTGTCCGGCAGCAGGCGGCGGACACTGCTCGCGGACACTTTCCCGCGGGCCGCGTGAAATGACATAGTGCGGCTCCACCGCCGGAGACAGATCGCATGGACATTCGCGGGCAACGTCGCAGCTCGAACATCGAAGACCGCCGGGGAATGTCGCCGGTGCGCAAGGGCGTGGGCCTCAGCCTGGGCGGGATCCTGTTCCTCGTCGTGCTGAGCTTCCTCGGTATTAACCCGCTGCCCTTCCTCGGGGTCGCGACCAAGCAGGCGCCGGTGGAGATGCAGCAGTCATCGCAGCCCTACCAGGAGTCGGCGGCCGAAGCGCAGCTGAGCGAACTTGCCGGGGTGACGCTGGCGCAGACCGAGGAGACCTGGGGCAAGCTGTTCAGTGGCAAGTACACGCCACCGACCATGGTGATGTTCAGCGGCCAGACGCCTTCCGCTTGCGGCACCGGCCAGGCCGCGATGGGGCCGTTCTATTGCCCGCTCGACCAGAAGGTCTACCTCGACCTCTCGTTCTTCCAGGAACTCGACCAGCGATTCGGCGCACCCGGCGATTTTGCCCAGGCCTACGTGATCGCGCACGAAGTCGGCCATCACGTGCAGAACCTGACGGGCACCGCGCAGCAGGTGCAGAAGCTCCAGGGCCGCGCAGGCAGCCAGGCCGAGGCGAACCAGTACTCGGTGATGCTGGAGTTGCAGGCGGACTGCTATGCCGGCGTCTGGGCACGCGATGCGGCTCCGCGCCTCAACATCACCCAGCAGGACATCGACGAAGGCATGCGCGCCGCGACGGCCATCGGGGACGACATGCTGCAGCGTGCAACACAGGGCCGCGTCGTGCCCGATGCGTTCACGCACGGCTCGTCGGAGCAGCGCAGCCGCTGGCTGATGACAGGCATGAATTCGGGCGATCCGAACGCCTGCGATACCTTCAACGCGCGGCAGCTGTAGCGCTCAGGGTCGGGGCGTCCGACCCGGGGCCTTCCCCCGAGCTTGGAAAGGCAGACACGCGCGTTCATAAGTCGAGCTTGCCGCCGTACCCCGTCAGCTCGAGGTAGCCGCGACCGGCTTCCTTGCC
>JBAVJR010000298.1:0-3095 GCA_049687855.1 Steroidobacteraceae bacterium
CCGTAGTCATAGTCCCAGGTGCGGCCGCTGTAACCGGCGTAAGTCGGGTCATTCTTCTTGCGCCACCCGTGCGCAGGCGCCCAGCTCGGGGGTGTCGCAAGCGCAACGCACGGCAAGGCCATGAGCAGCGCAATCCCTGCGCGCTGCGCCAGTGCTGTGAACGATTGCATCAAAACCTCCTCGGCTCGTCAGCGATCGAGTCCCGGTTGGACACGCGGGGAACGCTAACCCTCCCTGCGGTTCTCGACACGGTGGACGGGCCAATGAGTGACCCCCATCACGCGCGCGGGTGGCGCCAAGAGGCGTTAAGTCAAAGCCACGGGACCCGCCTCGTGCCGCGGCACGTCTGCCCGCCGCGTCATCCTGCGATTGATTCCGATGCGCGAGGGCGTCTAACCCGTGACCTACCTGCCACGGGGCGGTGCCGCTGCCAGAATTTCTTCAAGGATTTCAAATAGATGCCTCCGATCCGCACTGCCCTCGCGCGCTTTTCGCCCTGGCTGACCCTCGTCGCCGTCTATGTCGCGCTCGGCCTGGCTGGTCGGACCTTGTTGTGGGCCAGGTTCGGCATCGAGGCCGATGTCGCCGCTTCCCGGTTGCCGTACATCCTCACCGCTGGCTTCATCAACGACCTGATCGAGAGCCTGTACCTGTTCGCGCCGTTCGCGCTCTACATCCTGCTGGTGCCTGACCGCTGGTTCCGGTCGACCGCCAACCGCGTGATCCTCTACAGCGCCACGGCCGCGGCGGTCGCGGGATTGATCTACCTGACCGCGGCGGAATACTTCTTCTTCGAGGAGTTCGACGCGCGCTTCAACATCGTCGCGTATGACTACCTGGCCTATCCGACCGAAGTGTTCACCGACATCTGGGATGCGTACCCGGTGATGAAGGTGCTCGCTGTCGCGGTCTCGCTGGCCGCGCTGGCAGTCTTCTTCCTGCGTCACTCGCTGCAGCCCGGGTTCGATCACGTCGTCCGCTTCCGCGAGCGGCTCGTGGCATTCGCGCCGTATGCCGTCGTGCTGGCCCTCGCCGTCGCGTTCTACCCGACCAACGCGTTGTCGCTGTCGTCGAACCGCGTGGAAAACGAGCTGGTGCAGAACGGCCACAGCAGCTTCTTTCGCGCGGCGCGCACCAGCGACATCGACTACGAGTCCTACTACGCGAGCGGCAAGCCGGCGGACAACCTGCGCCTGCTGCAGGCGGAACTGGCGGCCGACGGCGCGCCGTTCACGCAGCTGGCGCTCGGCAAGGTGAACCGGCTCCATCCCGCGCGCCCCGACGGCCTCGGCAGGCTCAACGTCGTCGTCGTGGCGAGCGAGTCGTTCGGCGCCGAGTTCAGCAGGCTGCACGGGTCCGACAGGGACTGGACGCCGAACTTCGACTCCTACGCGAAGCAGGGGCTCTGGTTCGCCAACACGTACGCCTCCGGCACGCGCACCGTGCGGGGGCTCGAGGCGATCACCTCCTCGTTCCCGCCGATTCCGACCGTCTCGATCCTGCGCCGGCCCGGCAACCAGGGCATCGGCAGCTGGGGCAAGGTCATGGACGACCTCGGCTACCAGAGCAGCTTCCTCTACGGCGGCTACGGTTACTTCGACGACATGAACACGTTCTTCGCGGGGAACGGCTTCCAGGTTCTCGACCGCACGGACATCGACCAGGTCCGCTTCGAGAACGTCTGGGGCGTCGCCGACGAAGACCTGTTCGACCGCGCGATCCAGCACTACGGCGAGCAGTACCAGGCGGGCAAGCCGTTCTTCTCGATCATCATGACGACTTCGAACCACAAGCCGTTCACGTTCCGTCCGGGCCTCGAGCAACTGGGTATTCCCGAGCAGGGCGGCGGCCGCCAGGCGGGCGTGCGCTACGCGGACTACGCGCTCGGCTATTTCCTGAAAGAGGCCGCCAGGCAGCCCTGGTTCGACGACACGATTTTCGTCGTGGTCGCCGATCACGGTGCGCGTGTCTACGGCAAGGCCGAGATTCCGCTCGAGACGTACGAAATTCCCTTGATGATCTACTCGCCGAAGCACATCGCGCCGCGCCAGGTCGACACGCTGATGACGCAGATCGACATCGCACCGACCGTGCTCGGCCTGCTTGGGATGCAGTACGAGGCGCCGTTCTTCGGCATCGACGCGCTGCACGAGCGACCTGACCACACGCGCATTGCGCTCTTCAGCCACAACCACGACGTGGCGATCCTGCGTGACAACCAGCTCGTCGTGCTGGGCTTGGGCAAGACGCACCAGTCGCTGACCTACGATCCGATGGCCAGGACGTTCAGGTCCCGCACGGACGACGCGGCCCTGCGCGACCTCGGCGTTGCGTATTTCCAGACCGCGTCCGACCTGTTCAAGACGAACCGCTACAACTGATTTAAGCTCTCGCCTTCGACCAATCACCACGGGAGTGAGGGACATGGGCAAGGGCATGGATCGGAAGAAGGAAACCAAGAAGAAGCCGGCGAAGTCGAAGGAAGAGAAGCGCGCCGAGAAGAAAGCCAAGAAGGCCTGAGCGAGGCCCTCGGGGTGACGGTCGTCCGGACCGATCACCCCGCCGGCGCACCGGGCAGGATCACCGGCCCGGTTTGCGCTTCGGACCGGTCGGGCGCCCAGGCGTCGCGGTCGGCACACGCGGCAGTCCCGTATGCTGGGTGCGGAACGGCTGCGCCGGAGTCGTCTTTCCCGTCTGCTTCCTGCGCGTTTCCGCTGCCGGCCTGGCGCGCGCTGTCGTGGTCGTCGCTCCAGGTTTTCCGGGTTTCCGATGGCCTTCGTGGGCACGGCCGGTGCCGATCGGCTGGTACGTCGGCACCAGCTGGTTGCGGCCATTGCCGATCAGGTCGGCGCGTCCCATCTGCCGCAGCGTTTCGCGCAGCAGCGGCCAGTTGTTTGGATCGTGATAGCGCAGGAACGCCTTGTGCAGCCTGCGCTGGCGCGTGCCCTTCGGGATGACGACGTCTTCCGAGGTGCGCGTCACCTTGTGCAGCGGATTCTTGCCCGAGTGGTACATCGCGGTGGCGGTCGCCATCGGCGACGGCAGGAAAGCCTGCACCTGGTCGGCACGGAAACCGTTGCGCTTGAGCCAGAGCG
>JBAVJR010000299.1:0-4482 GCA_049687855.1 Steroidobacteraceae bacterium
GCTCGATCGGTATTCGAACATTCAGCAGCTCTCGCGCGCGCTGGCCGAGTCCGTCAGCGACGTCGCCAGCATCGAGGGGCTGCTGGCCCAGCTCAACCGGGACACGCAGAACCTGCTGCAGCAGCAGGGCCGCGTCGTCACCGAAGTGCAGAACGGCCTGATGCGCACGCGCATGGTGCCGTTCCAGCGGCACGTGCAGCGCCTCACCCGCGTGTTGCGGCAGGCTGCGGCCGAGGTGGGCAAGAAGGCCGAGCTGATCGTCGAGGGCGCGTCCGGCGAACTCGACCGGCAGGTCCTCGAGCGCATGCTGCCGCCGTTCGAGCACATGCTGCGCAATGCCGTGGTCCACGGCCTGGAAACGCCGGCGGAGCGCATTGCGGCCGGCAAGCCGGAGACGGGCCATGTCTCGCTGAAGCTGCAGCGCGAGGGCGCCGAGGTGGTGATCACCGTCGAGGACGACGGCGCCGGCCTCAACGTCGCGGCCATCCACGCGAAGGCGCGGCAGATGGGCCTGCTGCAGCCGGGCATGGAGCTCACCGACGAAGAGTCGCTGCAGCTGATCCTCGAGCCGGGCTTCAGCACGGCGGATCGCCTGACACAACAGGCCGGCCGCGGGATCGGCATGGACGTCGTGGCAACCGAGATCAAGAAGCTCGGCGGCGCGCTGTTCATCGAATCGAAAGCCGGTGCGGGCGCGCGCTTCACGATCCGCCTGCCGTTCACGCTCGCGATCACGCAGGCGCTGATCGTGCGCGTGCATGACGAGCTGTTCGCGCTGCCGATGGCCACGGTCGAAGGCGTTGCACGCCTGACGCGCACCGAAATCCAGCGCCACCTGGACGAGGAGCCGGCCACGTTCGACTACGGCGGCCAGCGATACCGGTTCCAGCACCTGGGTGTGTTCGTCGGCAGCGGGCTCTCGATCCTCCCCGAGACCGACGTCGCGCTGCCCGTCATACTGGTGCGCGCCGGCGAGCATTCGACGGCACTGGTGCTGGACGAGCTGATCGGCAGCCGCGAAATCGTCGTGAAACCCGTCGGCCCGCAGATCGCGGGCATCCGTGGCATTTCCGGCGCGACCATCCTCGGCGACGGCCGCATCGTCGTCATTCTCGACATGGGCACGCTGGTCCGTTCCGAGTGGCGAGCCCGCTCGGCCGAATCCGCGCGCATGGTGCACGACGACCGCATCTTCGCGATGGTGGTCGACGATTCGATCACCGTGCGTCGCGTCACGCAGCGCCTGCTCGAGCGCAATGGCATGCGCGTACTCACGGCGAAGGACGGCGTGGAAGCGTTGTCCCTGCTGCAGGAGCACGTGCCCGACGTGATCCTGCTCGACATCGAAATGCCGCGCATGGATGGCTACGAGGTCGCGGCGCACGTGCGCAACGACGCGCGGCTCGCCGAGGTGCCGATCATCATGATCACGTCGCGGGTGGGCGACAAGCACCGCGCCCGGGCGATCGAACTGGGCGTGGACGATTACCTCGGCAAGCCGTACCAGGAAAGCCAGCTGCTGGACGCGATCGAGCCGCTCGTGCTCGCGCGCCGGCGGCTGTCGTGAAGGGACCGCGGGCGAGAACAGGAGCGTGAGCATGGTGTCCGGCACGGCGACGAAGACCAGCAGCGGCGGAGCGGGCCAGGAGATCTACTGCCTGCTGGTGCCGCTGGCGGATGATCGCCTGCTGCTGCCCCGCTCGTGCGTCACTGAAGTCATCAATTACCAGGCGCCCAGCCCGATGGACGGCGCGCCGCCGTGGTACCTCGGAACGATCGCGTGGGGCGGCCGTCGCGTCCCGCTCGTGTCTTTCGAGGCCACTTGCGGCAAGGCCTTGCCACGGGCCAGCGGCCGCACCCGCATCGTCGTCATGCAGGGCATCACGGGCCAGACCGGAGGCAATTTCGCCGTGTTGACGCAGGGCTTTCCGCAGCTGGTGCGGCTCACGCCTGACGTCGTCCATGCCGACGACTCACGCAGCTTCGGCGAGCGCATGCCCGTGATCGGGCAGGTGAGGATGGTCAACGAGACGCCGCTCATCCCGGACTTCGAGCAGCTCGAAGGCATGATCGCCGAGGAAACCCGCGCCTAGTCGCATGCAAGGCGTCAGGGTGCGCCTGACGCTGCAGTTCACGAGCCCGCCGAGCCCGGCCCTGGTCCGCTAGACCAGGTCGCCCCACGTCGCCTGCAACACCGTCAACGCGACGATGCCTGCCGTTTCAGTGCGCAGCACGCGGGGCCCGAGCCGAACGGGCGCATAACCCGCCGCCGCCGCGCGCTCGAGTTCGGCGTCTTCGAGTCCGCCTTCCGGCCCGATCAGCAATTCAACGCGCGCTCCCATGCTGGCCAGGCCCGCCAGCGAAGCCGGTCCGGTCGGGCTCAGCACGAACCGCTGTCCTTCGCGGGCGGACGACGCGAGGTAGCGCGACAGCTCCTGGGGCTCGCGGACTTCCGGCACGACGCTGCGCCCGCACTGTTCGCAGGCCCCCGCGACGATGGCCTGCCAGTGCCGCAGCTTCTTCTCCGCCTGGCTGTCGTCGAGGCGCACGACGCTGCGTGCGGAGAGCACGGGAACGATCGTGCGCACGCCGAGTTCGGTCGCTTTCTGCAGCGTCCAGTCCATGCGTTCGCCGCGCGAGACAGCCTGCACGAGCGTGATGCGCAAGGGCGACTCGGGCAGCCCCGACGAGCGAGCCCCCACCCGTACGCGCACTTCGTCGTCCCTGATCGAGAGGATTTCGCAGCGGTAGTCGTTCCCGCTGCCGTCGAACGCCACGATCGCCGCCCCTGCACGCAGCCGCAGCACGCGGCCGACGTGGTTGGCCGCCGCATCAGGCAGGCGCACGTCCGCATCGGGCGCCAGTGGCGAATCGACGAAGACGCGCGTCAGTCGCATGTAGCCGCCACGATGCCGTCCCGTGCCGTGATCATCAGTGCGTCGATCTCGTCGGGAGTGATCACGTAGGGAGGCATGAAGTAGACGACGTTGCCGATCGGGCGCAGCAGCGCCTCGTGCTCGAGGCCGTGCCGGTAGACGCGCAAGCCGCGGCGCTCACGCCAGTCGAACGGCCTGGTGCGGTCGGCGCCGCGGGCAAGCTCGGCCGCGACGATCATGCCGCACTGCCGGACTTCGGCCACGTGCTCGAGCTCACCGAGGAGTTCGCGGGCCCGGCGGCCGAGATGGGCGGCGAGGGCGCGATTGCGCTCGATCACGCCGTCGCTGGCGAAAATGTCGAGCGTGGCGAGCGCCGCCGTGCAGGCGAGCGCATTGCCGGTGTAGCTGTGCGAATGCAGGAAGGCGCGTTGCTGCGCGTATTCGTCGTAGAAGGCGCCATAGACGTCGTCGTTCGTCAGCACCACCGAGAGCGGCAGGTAGCCACCGGTCAGGCCCTTCGACAGGCAGATGAAGTCCGGCGTGATGCCGGCCTGTTCGCAGGCGAACAAGGTGCCGGTGCGGCCGAAGCCGACCGCGATCTCGTCGGCGATCAGGTGCACGCCGTGCCGGTCGCAGGTTTCGCGCAGCAGTTGCAGGTACAGCGGCGCGTGCATCCGCATGCCGGCCGCGCACTGCACCAGCGGTTCGACGATCACCGCGCAGGTCTCGTCGGCGTGTTGCGCCAGCAGCTCGTTCATCGCCGCGATGGCACGGCGCGCGCAGTCCTCGGCGTCTTCGCCGGCTGCGCGCAGGTACGCATCGGGCGAGGGCGCGGTCATCACGTCCATCAGCAGCGGCTGGTAGATCTCGCGGTACAGTTCGACGTGGCCAACGGCCAGCGCGCCAAGCGTCTCGCCGTGGTAGCTGTTCGACAGGGTGATGAAGCGCTTCTTGCGCGGCCGGTCCTGGTTGCGCCAGTAGTGAAAGCTCATCTTGAGCGCGACTTCGACCGCGCTCGAGCCATTGTCCGCGTAGAAGCAGCGCGTCAGGCCGGGCGGTGCGAGGCGGGTGAGCCGCTCGGCCAGCAGCACCGCGGGCTCATGGGTAAATCCCGCCAGGATCACGTGCTCGAGCTTGCCGAGCTGCGCGGCGATGGCCGCGTTGATGCGAGGGTTGGCGTGGCCGAACAGGTTGACCCACCAGGAGCTGATGGCGTCGAGGTAGCGCCGGCCGTCGTAGCCGTACAGCCAGGCCCCTGCGCCCCGCTCGATCGGGGTCAGCGGCAGCCACTCGTGGTCCTTCATCTGCGTGCAGGGGTGCCAGACGACGCGCAGGTCGCGTTCGGCAAGCGGATGCAGGGTGCGGACGGGCGGGCTGGACGTCATGGTGGGATTTTAGGGCATCATGTGGGTGATGCGACGACAAAGCCCTGCGAATCCACCGGCCGCACGATTCGCGATCGACACGGATCGCGGCCTGCTCGAACTGGCCCGCCAGGAGCCCTCGCCGAATTGCGACGACCGCCCGCCGGGCATCGAACCCGATCTCATCGTCGTGCACGGCATCAGCCTGCCGCCCGGCGAGTTCGGCGGGCCCTGGATCGACC
>JBAVJR010000300.1:0-1930 GCA_049687855.1 Steroidobacteraceae bacterium
GCTCCTTTGCAGAACACGACCCGATCATCCGCCAAAACGTGGCGCAGACCATCGACGCTTTCCACCGTGACTCCACCGACCTGGAATCACACATCCAGTCTCGCCCCTTACGTGCGGAGGCGTACAGATGGCGCGGGCGACAAGCATCACAATTGGCCACACATCAGGAGAACATCATGAAACTTGGATTTTTGAAGCTCACGGCAATCGTGGGAGTGCTGGCGTTGGCCAGCGCGTGCTCATCCACGCGCACGCAGCAGTCGGCCGGTGAGGTCATCGACGACAGCGTACTGACCTCCAAGGTGAAGGTCGCCCTGATCGACGATCCGACCACCAAGGCCGGCCAGATCAACGTCGAAACCTATCGCGGCGTCGTGCAGCTCGGCGGCTTCGTCGACAACGCCAAGCAGAAAGAGCAGGCCACGAAGGTGGCGCGCTCGGTCACGGGCGTCAAGGAAGTCCGCAACGACCTGCTCATCAGCACGAAACCGCATGCGACGACCGGCCAGGACGTCGATGACGGCATGTTGACGACCTCCGTCAAGGCGAAGCTCATGGAAGACTCGACGACCAAGGCGTACGAGATCAACGTGGGAACGCAAAAGGGTGTGGTGCAGCTGACCGGGTTCGTCGATTCGTCGACCATGAAGGCCCGGGCCGGCGAACTGGCGCGCTCCGTGGACGGTGTCAAGGACGTGCGCAACGACCTCGAGATCAGGCAGAAGTAATGCCGCAGCGGCCGCGGGTCGGGCGTCGCCCGCCCGCCGCCGTTCTCATGCCGGGTTCCAGCAGCGCCACTACCTCATCACGGCGCGCCATGGTGTCGGCATACCCCAGCGCGATCAGCTCGCGGGTATAGCCCGACTCGAACAGCAGATAACTGAGCAGTTCCGAGCCGTCACTATCGGCAGCGCCGATGATTCGCAGCAGCGCGCGCACGGTCCGCGGCATCTGGCGGGCGTGCCTGGCAGCGATGGCGCTGAGGTCCGCGCGAGGCACGAGTACCAGCGAGTCGATGTGACGCAACCCCTCGGGGTTGGGCACGGAAGACTGTGCCACCAGCCGATTCAGCCGCTCGAGCTGTGCCACGCCGGCATGCAGCGAATCCATGAAGAGCGTGTCCAGCATGAAACCGAACAGTTTCCCGAAGCTCGGCGTCGCGGTTGCGTCCGCGCTGCGGGGCTCCTGCTTGTGGTCGTGGCGCACGCCCACGACGAACAGCCGGTCGGCGCCCAGGCGGATCGCTGGACTCAGCGGCGCGACCTGACGCATGGCGCCGTCGCCGAAATACTCATCGTGCATGCGGACCGGGGGAAACAGGAATGGCACTGCGCTGCTCGCCATAAGGTGATCGATGCCGAGTTCGGCCCACACACCCCGCGACCAGGGCGAAGCGTCGCCCGCGTGCTGCACGCGACTCTGGTAGAAGGCGAACGATCGGGCACTGCTGTATCCGGCCGCCGAGATGGCGAGCGCATCAAGATGCCCTGTCGCCAGCACCTCGCGCAGGCGGCTGAAATCGATTCGACGCTCGAGCAACCGCCGCAGTGGCGCGTTGTCGAACAGCGAGTCCGGAGGTGAAGCCAGCCGTCCGACGGACAGCAGGGCCGCCATCCACCGGACACCGGCGCGCAGCATATTCGGCGTATCCGTGCGGAACACCTGGTCCACGTGGAAGTTGCGCCAGACGCGTTCCAGCGTCACCGCGCCAGTACGGAAATGCGAGGCGTAGGTGGCGATGTTGGCAGCCACGATTGCGCCGGCCGACGTACCGGTGATCACGTGGAACGGCGTCGGTGCGTCCCGCGGCAGCAGGTCAGCCACCGCGCGCATGACGCCGACCTGGTAGGCGGAGCGCGCCCCGCCGCCGGTCAGCACGAGGCCCGTGCGCCCGCCGGATGGCGGCGTCGAGGGGCCCGAGGCTATGGGT
>JBAVJR010000301.1:0-1513 GCA_049687855.1 Steroidobacteraceae bacterium
AGTTTGCCGAGAAGAAGGCCGCGGTCGAGTCGATCCACGCCAAGAAGCACAACTCGGCGCTCGACGAATTGCAGGCGCTGGTGGACCGCTGGAACGCCGAAAAGAAGGCGTTCGCGGAGAAGGCCGCCAAGTGAACCGGGGCGTCCGCCCGAGGGTCATGTCCGCATGACGGCCGGCGCGGCCCTGCCGACCCCGGCCGAGGCCGAGGCCCTCGTGCGCGAACGCGTGCGCCCGCTGCCCGTCGAATCGCGCCCGCTGGAATCCCTGGCGGGCGCGGTCCTTGCCCAGTCCGTGCGCTCCGAGCGCGATCAGCCACCGTTCGATCGGGTCACGATGGACGGCATCGCCTTTGCCTCGCTGGCATGGCGCCAGGGCCTGCGCCGGTTCCGGGTCGCCGGCACCCAGGCCGCCGGCCACCCGCCCCTGACTCTTGCTGATCCCGCTGAATGCCTCGAAGCAATGACCGGCGCCGTGCTGCCGCAGGGTTGCGACTGCGTCGTGCCGGTCGAGCATCTGCGCGTCGAGGACGGCTTTGCCGTGGTCGACGATGACATGCCCGTCGAGGCTTTTCTCAACGTGCATACGCGCGGGCTGGATGCGCGCGAAGGCGACCTGCTGCTCGCGCGCGGCACCTGTCTCGGCGCACCCGAGCTTGCGGTGCTCGCCTCCGCCGGCCTGTCGCGGGCCGACGTACGCGCCGAGCCGCGCATCCTGATTGCGACCACGGGTGACGAACTCGTCGATCCCGACCAGCCGATCGCGGCCTGGCAGGTCCGCCGTTCGAACACTTACGCCCTGCGTGGCGCATTGAGCCTGCGCGGCCACCGGCGGCTGGCCGCAGACCACTTGCCGGATGACCACGCCGTGCTCGCCGAGCGACTCTCGGCGCACCTCGCGACGCACGACGTGATCGTGCTGACGGGAGGCGTCTCGATGGGACGCTACGATCACGTGCCGAGCGTCCTGCGGCAGCTCGGCGTGCAGGAAGTGCTGCACAAGGTCGCGCAGCGCCCGGGCAAGCCAATGTGGTTCGGCATCGGACCGACGGGCCAGACCGTGTTCGGACTGCCCGGCAATCCGGTGTCTTCCCTGGTTTGCCTGTTGCGCTATGTCGTGCCTGCGCTCGCCGCGATGGCCGGCGCGCCAGCGCGCACTACGGAACACGTCCCTCTGGGGTCGGCATTCAAGGTCAATCCTGCGCTCGCCTATTTCCTGCCGGTGGGCGTGGAATACAGCTCGACCATGGGCATGGTCGCCATGCCGCGGCCCACGCGCGGCTCGGGCGATTTCATTTCCTTGCTCGGCACCGATGGCTTCGTCGAGCTGCCGCCGGGCCCCCGCGAGCTTCCGGCAGGTTACCTCGCACCGCTGTACCGCTGGTGAACGCACATGCCTGATCCGCGCAGCTCCGCCGGTGTCGTCACCCTGGGCCCGTTGAACCCGGTAATCGACAAGCTCGGCCGGCCGGTGCACGACCTGCGGATATCGGTGATGGATCGCTGCAACTTCCGTT
>JBAVJR010000302.1:0-1632 GCA_049687855.1 Steroidobacteraceae bacterium
CGCCAGCACCGTCAACGCGGGCTCGGGCGTGAAACCGCGGGCCCATGAGCGCACCGCCGCGACGTCGACCAGCTCGTCCTCGTCGCCCTGCACGATCAGCCACGGACAGTCGGGACGCTGCACCGGCTCCTTGATGATGCGGCCGACCGGCGGCGCGATCGTCACGAGCCTGGCCGGTCGTGCACCGCGCGCCGCAGCCTGCAGGGCGGTGGCGGCGCCGAACGAGAATCCGCCGAGCCACAGCGCGTCGCAGTCGAAGTGCCGGCGCGTCCAGTCGATCACCGCGAGCGCATCCGCGAGTTCACCGACACCCCGGTCGTGCCGGCCTTCGCTGGCGCCCACGCCGCGGAAATTGAAACGCACCGTCGTCGCCCCCGCCTCCTGCATCGCACGGGCAACGGTGTGCACGACCTTGTTCTGCATGGTGCCGCCGAAGAGCGGATGCGGGTGGCAGACGACGCCGATGACCTGGCGGGTCGCCCCGGCTGGCAGCGGATCTTCGACGCGCGCCTCGATGGCGCCGGCGGGACCGGCAATCTGGACGGCCTGCGGCACGGGCGGGAGAAACGGTCCAGGGGTGGCAGTCGGGCCTGCAGACAACGGCGGCTTCCCAGCGGCAAACGATGGGCCGCAGTGTGCCAGAACGCTGCCGGTCCGCCGCCGGGCCGTGGCAGAATCGGACGCCGGAAAGCCAGGGAGTGACCCGCAGTGCACCTGTTGTCATCGAACTTCGTACACGGCCAGCGGATCCCCGCAGAGTTTGCATTCTGCGCGCCCGATCCGGCGCAGCACGTCATGATGAGCCGCAACCGCAACCCGCACCTGCGCTGGACGGGCGTGCCCTCGACGGCAAAATCACTGGTCCTGCTGTGCGTCGACGTCGACGTGCCGACCCGTGCCGACGACGTGAACCAGGAGGGCCGCCGCGTGCCGGCCGACCTGCCGCGAACCAGTTTCTGGCACTGGGCGCTGGTCGACGTCCCGCCATCGGTCAGCGAAATAGCGGCCGGTTCCGCCTGTGACGGCGTGACTGCCCGCGGCAAGCGCGAGCCACGCGGGCCAAAGGGATCACGCCAGGGACTGAACGACTACACGCTCTGGTTTGCCGGCGACAAGGACATGGCAGGCCAGTACTTCGGCTACGACGGCCCGTGCCCGCCGTGGAACGACACGCTGCTGCATCACTACCACTTCACGCTGTATGCGATCGACCTCGCGCGCTGCCCGGTCGAGGGTGCGTTCACGGGTCAGCAGGTCAAGGACGCCATCGCCCGGCACGTGCTGGCCGAGGCGAGGCTCACCGGCACCTATTCGCTGAACCCCGCGGTGAAGTGACGCGTTGGGCCGTCAGCGCTGCGACTGCACTCCGAGCAGCTCGACGTCGAACACCAGGGTGGCGCCCGGCGCAATCACGCCACCGGCGCCGCGGTCGCCGTATGCCAGCGCCGACGGGATCACGAGCCGCCGCTGGCCACCGACCTTCATGCCGTTCACGCCCTGGTCCCAGCCGGCAATGACCTGCCGCTGGCCCAGGACGAAACTGAACGGCTGTCCGCTCTTGCGCGAGCTGTCGAACTCGGCGCCCTTCTTTTCCGGCTGCGCGTTGTCGTACATCCAGCCCGTGTAATGCAC
>JBAVJR010000303.1:0-2220 GCA_049687855.1 Steroidobacteraceae bacterium
GGCATGTCCTGTCGCGCGCATGTCTGCCTTTCCAAGCGCGACAGGACATGCCGGGTCCAACGCCTGCTCCGAAACGTGTGTCTGCCTTTCCAAGCACCGGTAAAGGCACCGGATCGGTTGCCTGCAACGAGCGCGAGTCGACAGTGCTACCCCCGCACCATCCGGTTGTCGACGAGCTGCGAAACCACGCCGGGATCCGCCAGCGTCGATATGTCGCCGAGCGCGTCGTGCTCGTTCGCCGCGATCTTGCGCAGGATGCGGCGCATGATCTTGCCAGAGCGCGTCTTCGGCAGGCCCGGCGCCCACTGGATGTAATCGGGGGTCGCGATCGGACCGATCTCACGCCGCACCCACTCGCGCAGTTCCTTGCGCAATTCTTCCGTGGGCTCCGCGTCGTGCACGAGCGTGACGTAGGCGTAGATGCCCTGCCCCTTGATGTCGTGTGGACAGCCGACGACGGCTGCTTCCGCAACCTTGGCATGCGCCACCAGCGCGCTCTCGATCTCGGCAGTGCCGAGACGGTGACCCGCGACGTTCAGCACGTCGTCGACGCGGCCCGTGATCCAGTAGTAGCCGTCGGCATCGCGCTTCGCACCGTCGCCGGTGAAGTAGCGGCCTGGGAACGTGCGGAAGTACGTGTCGATGAAGCGCTGGTGATCGCCGAACACCGTGCGCATCTGGCCCGGCCAGCTGTCGCTCAACACGAGGTTGCCTTCGTTCGCTCCCTCGAGCGCAGCGCCGTCGTTGTCGACGAGTCCCGGCACCACGCCAAAGAACGGCTTGGTCGCCGAGCCCGGCTTCTGGTCGATCGCGCCCGGCAGCGGGCTGATCAGGATGCCGCCGGTTTCGGTCTGCCACCAGGTATCGACGATCGGGCAGCGGCCGTCGCCGACCACGCGGTGATACCACTCCCAGGCTTCGGGATTGATCGGTTCGCCGACGGACCCCAGCAGCCGCAGCGTGGAGCGCGAATGCTTCTTCACCGGGCCTTCGCCTTCGCGCATCAGTGCCCGCAGCGCAGTCGGCGCGGTATAGAAGATCGTGACCTTGTGCTTGTCGCAGACCTGCCAGAAGCGGTCCGGGCCGGGATGATTCGGCACGCCCTCGAAGATCAACGATGTCGCGCCGTTCGCGAGCGGCCCGTACACGACGTAACTGTGGCCCGTGACCCAGCCGACGTCGGCCGTGCACCAGTACACGTCGTCCTCGCGCAGGTCGAAGACGGCCTCGTGCGTGAGCGCCGCGTAGACCAGGTAGCCGCCGCTCGTGTGCAGCACGCCCTTCGGCTTGCCGGTCGAGCCGGACGTGTAGAGGATGAACAGCGGGTCTTCGGCATCGACCGCCACCGGCTCGCATTCATCCGGCTGCGCATCGACGACCTGGTCGTACCACTGGTCACGGTGATACATCGCCACGCTCGAGCCGGTGCGCTTCACGACCAGCACGTGCTTGACCGTCCCGGTGCCGGGCGCCGACAGCGCCTGGTCCACGTTGGCCTTGAGGGGCACCTTCTTGCCGCCGCGTACGCCTTCGTCCGCCGTGATCACGACGGTCGAGGCGCAATCGGCGATGCGGCCCGCGAGCGAATCGGGCGAGAAGCCGCCGAAGACCACCGAATGAATCGCGCCGATGCGCGCGCACGCGAGCATCGCAACGGCGGCCTCGGGAATCATCGGCAGGTAGATGGTGACGCGGTCGCCCTTCTGCACGCCGAGGTTCCGCAGCCCGTTGGCGAGCTTGCAGACACGGTGATACAGCTCGCGATAAGTGACGCGCTGCGAGATTTCGGGATCGTCACCTTCGTAGATGAAGGCGGTCTTGTCGCCGCGCGCCGCCAGGTGGCGGTCGAGGCAGTTGTACGAGACGTTGAGCTTGCCGTCGCAGTACCAGCGGATATGGAAGTCGTGCGCGTCGAAGCTGACGTCCTTGACCTTCGTGTAGGGCTGCACCCAGTCGATGCGCTGGCCCATGCGGCCCCAGAAGCCTGCCGGGTCGCGGATCGATTCGGCGTAGGCCTGCTCGTAGTCGTCCTTGCGGAAGCGTGCCCTGGCCGCGAACGACGGCGGCACTTCGTACAGCTGCTTGTGCATCGTCAGACTCCCCTGCGCCCGGGCGCGTACCGGGACGCGTACACCGTCAATCGAGCGCAGCCCGCACGCGTGCGGCGTGCTCGGCGAGCAGCTGGTGATCTGCCATGTCGCGCGCGTGGAAGCGCAGGTC
>JBAVJR010000304.1:0-3001 GCA_049687855.1 Steroidobacteraceae bacterium
GGCCTGACGCTGAAGGCCGGCTGCGGCATCGGCTACGAGTTCTCGACGCTGCGTCCGCGTGGCGCTTACGTGTCGGGTGCGGGCGCCTATACCTCGGGCCCGCTCTCGTTCATGGATATCTACGACAAGATGTGCTTCACCGTCTCGTCGGCCGGCGGCCGCCGCGGCGCGCAGATGGGCACGTTCGACATCGGTCATCCCGACGCGATGGAATTCATCCGTTCCAAGCGCGAAGCGGGCCGGCTGCGCCAGTTCAACCTGTCGCTGCTGATCACCGACGAATTCATGCAGGCGGTGCGTGAGGACAAGGACTGGCGCCTTGCCTTCCCCGTCCGTGCAGCCGAAATCGTCGGCGAAGACACTTCCGACCGCACGCGGTTCCTGTGGCGCGAATGGCCGGACGCCTCCAACTACGTCCGCAACGACGCAGGCCTGGTGCTGTGCAAGGTCTACAAGACCCTGCCCGCGAAGCGCATGTGGGACGTGATCATGTCCTCGACGTACGACTTCGCCGAGCCCGGCTTCGTGCTGATCGACCGCGTCAACGAGATGAACAACAACTGGTGGTGCGAGACGATCCGCGCCACCAACCCGTGCGGCGAACAGCCGCTGCCGCCGTACGGCTCGTGCCTGCTCGGTTCGATCAACCTCACCAACTTCGTGCGCGACCCTTTCACGGATGAAGCTCGCTTCGATTGGGAGGAGTATCGCCAGGTCGTGCGCGTCTTCACGCGCATGCTCGACAACGTGGTCGAGATCAATGGCCTGCCGCTCGAGCAGCAGCGCAACGAGATCACGCGCAAGCGCCGTCACGGCATGGGTTTCCTCGGCCTGGGCTCGACGATCACGATGCTGCGCATGAAGTACGGCTCGCGCGAAGCGGTGGGCTTCACCGAGCGCGTCTCGAAGGAGCTGGCAGTCGCCGGCTGGGAAGCCGGCCTCGCCCTCGCCGAAGAGAAAGGCCCCGCGCCGATCATGACGGAAGAGTTCGTCGTCACGGCCGAGATGCTGCGCAAGCGCCCGGAGATGGTTCGCGACGGCATCAAGGCCGGCGACCGGCTGCCGGGGCGCGTCCTGCACGCGCGCTACAGCCGCTACATGCAGCGCGTCGCCGAAGTGGCGCCGGAACTCGTCGACAGGCTGGCGCAGAAGGGTGCGCGCTTCACGCACCACAGTTCGATCGCGCCCACGGGCACGATCTCGCTCTCGCTCGCCAACAACGCCTCGAACGGCATCGAGCCTTCGTTCGCGCACCACTATTTCCGCAACGTGATCCGCGAAGGCAAGAAGTCGAAGGAGAAGATCGACGTCTTCTCGTTCGAGCTGCTGGCCTACCGCGAGCTGATCAACCCGAACGCGATCCCGGGCGGCACTACCGCGGCGGACAAGCTGCCGGAATATTTCACGACCGCCGACGACATCACGCCGCGCGAGCACGTGGACATCCAGGCGGCCTCGCAGAAGTGGATCGACTCGTCGATCTCGAAGACCGCGAACGTGCCGACGGACTACAACTACGAAGAATTCAAGGACATCTACCTCTACGCGCACGAGCAGGGCCTCAAGGGCTGCACGACCTTCCGCTTCAACCCCGAAGCGTTCCAGGGCGTGCTGGTCAAGGAAGAGGACCTCAAGAACACGACTTACGTGTTCACGCTCGAGGACGGCACCGAGGTCGAGGTCAAGGGCGACGAGCAGCTGGAGTACGACGGCGAGATGCACACCGCCGCCAACCTCTACGACGCCCTGAAAGAAGGCTACTACGGCAAGTTCTGAGGCCAGTTCTGCCGGTCGCCCCGCGTTGCAAAGCGCGGGCGGCCCGCAAGGAGTTCAAGCGATGAGCGCGCACAAGATCGAGAAGAAGATCACGAAGGTCCGGGTGGTGAAGCCCGGCGAGAAGGAAAAGGCGGAAGCCGAGGCCGCGGCGAAGGCGAAAGAGCCGGTCGTCGATGCCCGCAGCCCGAACGTCATCTGGATGCACGAGAAACTCGAGCGTCCCGAGGAGCTGATCGGTTCCACCTACAAGATCAAGACGCCGGTGTCGGATCATGCGATGTACGTGACCATCAACGACATCCTGCTGAACGAAGGCACGGTGCACGAGTCGCGCCGGCCGTTCGAGATCTTCATCAATTCCAAGAACCTCGACCACTACCAGTGGATCGTCGCGCTGACGCGCATCATCTCGGCGGTGTTCCGCAAGGGCGGCGACGTCACGTTCATGGTCGAGGAGCTCAAGGCCGTGTTCGATCCCCGCGGCGGCTACTGGCAGGCCGGCGGCAAGTTCATGCCGTCGATCATCGCCGAACTCGGCCACGTGATCGAAAAGCACATGCAGAAGATCGGCCTGCTGCGCAAACCCGAGATGGACGAGCACCGGCTCAAGCTCATCGAGGACAAGCGCCGTGAATACGAGGCGCAGCAGAAGCAGCAGGACGCCTTCGCCAAGGCCGACTACCCGCAGGGCGCGCAGCTGTGCCTCAAGTGCAGCACCGCGGCCGTCGTCATGATGGACGGCTGCATGACCTGCCTGAACTGCGGCGACTCGAAGTGCGGCTGAACCACTGAGTTTGCGCCTAGTCCAAGCGAGGCGGCCCTGGGGCCGCCTCGTCGTTTGCGGCCCTGGCGGTGAAACGCAACCTGCCGATGGCGTGAGACATCGCACAGCAAGAACGCGCCGAGAGCTATAAAATTCACGCCTCATGACCCGAATTCGTAATCGACTGAAAGACTTACGGCTCGCACTGGCGCTCGCTGCCATGGTGCCCCTCGGCTTCGCGCAGGCGCAGGGGTTCAGTTCCGTCTCGAACGGGACGCCCAGTTCTGCCGTCGCCGCGCCGTCTGGCGCCGGCACCGCCCCGGCCAGTGTCGCGGTCCTGGCCGCAAACTCTGCCGCGCCCAGCGCTTCGTCCGGCAGCCCCGTGGTCGCATCGCCACCCGCCAGCGCCGGCGCCGCGTCAACCGTCCCGGCGCCGCCGGCGTTGCCTGCCAGTGCAGGGAC
>JBAVJR010000305.1:0-1828 GCA_049687855.1 Steroidobacteraceae bacterium
TGGCACGCATCAGAACGAACTCCACCAACACCAACTGGCGGCAGAGCCCTGGAAACTGCCGATCGCGGCCCGTTCACCGCGGGTCATGCGACCTGATGGCGTCGACGTTGCCTGCGCCGTGCAAATTCTCGGGCTTTGACGAGAACTTGCTCAGGCGCGGTCGATCAGGCGTTTGTTCCGGGTCTTCTCCGGGCGAGCGTATCTGCCTTTCCGCTCGCCCGGAGAAGACCCGGAACGAGCGCCCTCACCGACCGTCCGCCCTGAGTTGCCTTTCCCCGTACGAAGTCTGCTGCATGAAAAAAGGGCACGAACCTTCGTCCGTGCCCTCTCGTTCTCGATCGAATGCGGCGCATAGTCGCGCCGACAGGATCAGCGCGCCGCGATCTTCCAGAGCTTCGCGATCTCCGCGAACTTCGGGTCCTTGACCGCATCGAACGCCTTCTGCGCGCCGGCCTTGTCGCCCTTGCGCTTCAGCGCGATGCCCAGCAGCACCTCGGCATTGTCTGCGTCCGACAGGCCGCCCTTGGCAATGGCCTTCTGCAGCGCGGCTGACGCGTTGGCGTAGTCACCCGCGCTGAAGTACAACTCGGCGACCTTCTCCATCTCGTCGCCGGTCTTCGCCGCTGCCAGCGCACCTGCCGCCTTCGGCAGCGCCAGGCGCTCGGCATCACCCTTACGCTTCGCGGCGTCGAGCGTGCGCTTGGCGCGCGTCGCCTCGTCGCCCGCATACAGGTTGGCGGCGATGCCCTGCTGCATGACACGCTCGGCTTCCTGGCCGAAACCCCCGATGATCAGGGCCTGCGTCATGTCCGTGTACTGTCGCGAAGTCTTGAGCGCGCCCACGTCCTCGGCCAGGCGGTACAGCGCCATCAGCGCGTGGTCGTGCTTGGTCGTCTTCAGGTAGCCGTCGAGCACGCGTACCCATGTGTCGGTCGACGGGTAGTACTTGAGCAGCTGGTCGAGCGCCTTCGCCGTGCCGGCCGAATCACCGAGTTCGTAGTTGGAGCGCAGCATCAGCTGCAGCAGGTCCTGGCTCGGCGTGCCGCCACCCCTCATGACGCGTTCCGCCGCGGCGATCGCGCCCTTGTAGTCCTTCTGCTGGTAGTACGCATTGGCGACCAGCAGCTGCATGTCCTTGTCGCCCGGAACGGACTTGAGGTACTGCTGCGCCGTCGCCGCGGCCTTGCCGTAACTGCCCGCACGGGCATAGAGCTGGGCGAGTGTCTTGGTGCGCGACACCTTTTCGCTCGCCGGCATCTGGCCCGAAGCAATCTGGCCCTCGAGCACGCGTGCCGCGTCGGCGTTGCGGCCCTGCTGCAGGTACACGTACCAGAGCATCTCGTTGATCTTGTACTGGTCGTACGCCGTCTTGCCGGGGGCAGCGTCTGCCTCCTTGATCTTGCCCAGCGCAGCATCCCACTTCTTCTTGGAGATGCTGTCCTGCGCGGCCTTCAGCGGCACGCCGACTTTCTGGCTCACCTTCTGCTGCGCCTGCGCGGTCGCAGGGATCACCAGCATCGTGCCGGCGACACCGATCCAGCCCGCCATCGCGAGCGCACCGGTGAGAACGAAACTCGCCTTGCTCATCGAATTCCTCACTGGGAGTTCTAGTCCCGCTGACAAGGAAAAAGCCGCCGGAGCTCTTCGCCCCGGCAGCCCCTCGTGATCCGATGCCGTCACCGCCGCCAGGCAGGTGACGACAACCCATTCCCTACATGAACTGCTCGTTGCCGACGAAGCCGATCTTGAGCAGCCCGTTGCGCTGCGCAGCCGCCAGTACGCGCGCGACGACGTCGTACGACGCGCGCTTGTTCGGACGGATGTGCAG
>JBAVJR010000306.1:0-1647 GCA_049687855.1 Steroidobacteraceae bacterium
CGCAGGTACGGCGCGCACTGTGACGACGGGCACGACGGTAGCGCTCAACGGCACCGGCAGCACCGATCCGGAAGGCGCGGCACTCTCGTATGCGTGGGTGCTGCAGGTCCCGAATGGCAGCAGCGCGAAATTGTCGAGTGGCACCAGCAGCCAGCCGAGCTTCGTTGCCGACGTCGCCGGGTCGTACACCGCGACGCTGACGGTGAGCGACGGTGCGCTGACGTCGTCGGCCAGCGTGGTGATCACGGCCCAGGCGCCGCCGCCGCCCCCGCCGCCCCCGCCGCCGTCCATCGACGGTGCGGCGCTCTACAAGACGAACTGCCAGGCCTGTCACGGCGCGATCAAGCCGATCTTCAGCCGCAACGCGCGTGACGCAGTGAAGATCCAGAACGCGATCGACAGCAACAAGGGCGGCATGGGATCGCTCAAGTCACTGACGGCGGCAGAGGTGCAGGCCATTGCCGCGGCCGTCGCGGCAGCGAATCCGTAACCACGATCTGTAATTAGAACCCCGGACCTCCCGGTCCACCCCTTGGGCGGGACGGCGCAAGCCTCCCGCCCTATTTTTTTGTCTCGCGCAGCCGCAGGTAGCGCGAGGGCAGGTGACCCAGCGGGTTCGCGGCGATGCCGTCGATGCCGGGTTTCACCAGCCGCTTCGAGACGCGATGAAAGATCGGAATGACGACGGCGTCCTGCAGCAGGATCCGTTCCGCGCTGGCGAGGGTCGCCGCACGCTGGTCCGCGTCGACGGCGACGCCCGACCGCGACAGCAGTGCGTCGTAGGCCTGATTGGAATAACCCGCGACGTTCTGCGCATGGCCCGACGTGAAGAGCGCGAGGAATGCCTCCGGGTCCACGAAGTCGGCCGACCACCCGTAGCGCAGCAGGTCGCATTCGTCCGGCTGCTCGCGCGTGACGAGGTAAGCTTTCCATTCCATCTCGACGATGGCGACCTCGACGCCGAGCGCCTGGCGCCATTGATCGGCCAGCGCGACAGCCGTACGGCGATGGTTGGCGCTGGCGTCCGTGCAGAGGGTCAGCTGCGCTGGAGCCTTGCCACGTCTGCTGGCCGCACTCCAATGTTCTTGCGCCTGCCTCGTGCGCGCGCCCGTATCCAGTCCCGCCCAGGCCGCACGCGCGGGCGCATAGCCCGGGATTCCGGGCGGCACCCAGCTCTGGGCGGGCAGTTCGCCCGCTCCGGTCACCCTGTCGGTGATCCGCTCGCGATCGACGGTCAGTGACAACGCGGCGCGGACGTCGCGGTCCTGTACGCGGCGCAGGTTGAGTGCGTAGGCGTAGGTGCTGAGGTACGGCGCGATGTGCAACTCGCCCGACAGGTTCTGCCTCAGCCAATGAATCTGCGAATTCGGCACCTCGCTGGTGATGTCGAGTTCGCCGGTGCGATAGAGGTTCAGTTCGGTGTTGAGGTCGTCGAGCGTCAGGTACGTCACGCGTTCGATCGCCACCGCACCCGCGGAGTGATAGTGAGGGTTGCGCTCGAGTTCGATCTTCTCGCCGGGACGATGCATGCGCAGCCGGTAAGGGCCGTTGCCGACGATTGATGCGTCCGTCGTGCTGTCCGCGCGACGCTGCGGTGCGGCCACGGGCAGCGCCAGCACGGCGGGAAGGTAGGGCACGGCGCGGGCC
>JBAVJR010000307.1:0-10737 GCA_049687855.1 Steroidobacteraceae bacterium
GCCGTGGCCATGGGCACGCTCGTCGCGCGGGTCGACCACCCGTTTGCCTCGGCCCTGCACGCGCCGCTCGCGGGCACCGTCGTCGCGATCGAGACACGCGCAGCGGCCGTCGCAGGCGGTCGCAGCGTCTGCATCGTGATCGCGAGCGATGGCTCGGACCGGGTCGATGACGGCGTCCGACCCGTCCCAGGCGCCGACGCGCTGAGCCCGGACGAACTCGCGCAGCGGTTGCGCGCAGCGGGCATCGCAGGACTCGGCGGTGCCGGCTTTCCGACGGCGACCAAGCTGGCCTCTGCACGCAACCGACGGGCGCAGACGCTGCTGCTGAACGGCGCGGAGTGCGAGCCGTGGATCTGTTGCGACGACGCGCTGATGCGATCCGCCGCGGACGACGTCGTGCTCGGCGCACTGATCCTCAGGCGCGCGGCCGGTGCCGTGCGTTGCGTCATCGCGATCGAGGACGACAAGCCGGCAGCCATCGCCGCCGTGACGGGCGCCATCGGACGCCAGCGTGACGATGCATTGACGCTCGAGGTCATCCCCGCGGTGTACCCGCAGGGCGCCGAGCGTCAGCTGGTCACGACGGTAACGGGTGTCGAAGTGCCCTCGGGCGGCTTGCCCGCGGATGCCGGGGTCATCTGCCAGAACGTTGCGACCGCCGCGGCCGTCGCGCGCTGGGCCACGCGCGGCGAGCCCCTTCTCTCTCGCGTCGTGACCGTCACGGGCAGCGGGGTCGAGCGCCCGTGCAACGTGCGCGCGCCGATCGGCACGCCGCTCGCGGCGCTCATCGCAGCGTCCGGCGGCTATCGCGGTACCCCCTTGCGCCTGATCGCCGGCGGCAGCATGACGGGTCGCGCATTGTCATCGGACGAAGTGGGGCTCACCAAGGCGATGAACTGCGTGTTCGTCGCGACGCGGGAAGACATCGGGGCACGGCTCGGGGCCGTCGAGTTGCCGTGCATCCGCTGCGGCGACTGTGCCAGCGTATGCCCCGCCGGACTGCTGCCGCAGCAACTGCACCGGGCGGCGCTCGCAGACGCTCACGACGCGTTGCGCGAACTCGGCGTGCGTGACTGCATCGATTGCGGACTCTGCGACTACGTCTGCCCGAGCCAGATTCCGCTCGCCGATCGTTTTCGTGACGCGAAGCGTCGCCTGGACGAGGCCGCAGCCACGGCGCAGAAAGCGGCGGATGCCCGGCAGCGTCACGAGCTGCACGCACGCCGGCTGCGGGAAGCCGCGACGGCCGAACAGCAGGCCTTTGCAGACGTGCGTCGCCGGGTGCGCCAGCCCGGCGACGATCCGACCGACGGTGCGGACTGACATGCGATTCGACACCTCACCCGCACCGCACGTCATCGCCGGTTACACCGTGCCGCGCGTCATGTTCCAGGTGCTGCTCGCCCTGGTTCCCGCGGGAATCGCGCACGTCGCACTGTTCGGTCCCGGCCTGCTGCTGCAACTGTCCGTCGCTTGCGTCACGGCCCTGCTCGCGGAAGCCGCGGCGCTGCGCTGGCGGGGTCGCGACGCAGCACCTGCACTCAGGGACGGCAGCGTGCTGGTCACCGCGTTCCTGCTGGCGTTCTCGATCCCGCCGCTGCTGCCATGGTGGCTCGGTGCGCTCGGCACGGCGCTGGCCGTGCTGCTCGGCAAGCACGTCTTCGGCGGGCTCGGCCAGAATCCCTTCAATCCGGCGATGGTGGGCTACGCGATCCTGCTCGTCGCGTTTCCCGCCGAGATGACGCGCTGGCCCGTGCCGATGGACGTCGACGGCACCCGCACCTGGCCCGAACTGGCGCGGATGTCGTTCGCGGGCTTCTACGGCACGGACCTGGCGGCGCGCTGGGACGGCTACACCGGGGCGACGGCCCTCGACTCGATTCGCAACGGACTCGGCCTGCGCTACACGCTGCCCGAACTGCTGGCACGCGGGGACATTGCCGGGACGTTCGGCGCGCGCGGCTTTGCCTGGATCAATCTCGCGGCGCTCGCAGGAGGTCTTTACCTGGTGAGCCGCCGGATCGTGCGCTGGCACATCCCGGTGGCCGTGCTCGGCGGCCTGCTCGTGCCGTCATTCATCGCGCACGGCCTCGATCCGGGCATCGCCCTGGGACCGACGCTGCAGGCTTTCTCCGGCGCGACGATGCTGACCGCATTTTTCATCGCAACGGACCCGGTCTCCGCCGCAACGAGCGATCGCGGACGGCTGTGGTACGGAGCCGGCATCGGACTGATCGCGTGGATCATCCGCACGTGGGGCGGATACCCGGATGGCTGCGCCTTCGCCGTGCTGCTGATGAACCTCGCCGTGCCCTTCATCGACCGCTACACGGTGCCGAGGATTTATGGCCGCCAGCCCTGAGCGCCCGGCGCATCGGACGATCCGCGCCGCCATGGTGCTCGCGGCTGTGGCTATCCTTGCGTTCGGCCTCGTCGCCGTGGTGCACGAGCTCACGCGCGACCGGATCGCTGCGACGGAACG
Organism: Steroidobacteraceae bacterium; assembly: GCA_049687855.1. Taxonomy (GTDB): domain Bacteria; phylum Pseudomonadota; class Gammaproteobacteria; order Steroidobacterales; family Steroidobacteraceae; genus RPQJ01. Next base: position 2,483 of record JBAVJR010000307.1, read on the forward strand.
CGCGCGCGAACTCGCCCGCTTCGACCAGGTGCTGGCCGGGCTCCCGCACGACAACGACCTGCTTGCCGACACCCTGACGCTGCGCGATGCGGAACTGCCGGGCTCGACGGAGGCCATCACCGCGTACCGTGCCCGCTTCCGCGGCCAACCCGTCGCAGTCGTGCTCGAGCCCGTCGCGCCCGACGGCTATTCGGGAGCCATTCGCCTGCTGATCGCGATTGCGCCTGACGGCACGATCCTGGGTGTGCGTGTCCTCAGCCATCGCGAGACTCCCGGGCTCGGCGACTTCATCGATACACGCAAGTCGGATTGGATGCAGCAGTTCACCGGCAAGTCCGCGGGCAGCAGCGCAGCGGCGCGCTGGCGGGTCCGCAAGGACGGCGGCGATTTCGACCAGTACACGGGCGCCACGATCACCTCGCGCGCGGTGGTCGGGACCGTCGGGAGCACGCTGGAATTCTTCGCACGCCATCGTGACGAGTTACTGGGCGACGAGTTGCTGGCTGCCCCGGCTACAATTCAGCCATGACGCCTGCCGCCATCGTCCGCGCCGGTTTCCGCGACCAGAATCCGGGTCTGGTGCAATTGCTCGGGCTGTGCCCGCTGCTGGCGGTCAGCACGTCGCTCGGCAGCGGCCTCGGGCTCGGGCTGGCGACCATGGTGGTCCTCATCGCCAGCAACGGCCTGGTCTCGCTGGTGGGCCGGTCGTTGCCTGCCGAGATCCGCATCGCGGTGTTCGTACTGCTGATCGCTGCGCTGGTCACGACCGTTGAACTCGCGCTCGCGGCCTGGCTGCCCGGGCTGCACACCGCCCTCGGCATCTTCCTGCCGCTGATCGTCACCAACTGCCTGGTGCTCGCGCGCGCCGAAGCCTTCGCCTCGCGGCAGCCGCTCGGGAACGCGCTGCTCGATGGCTTCGCGATGGGTGGCGGATTCCTGGTCGTGCTGGTCGCGCTGGGCAGCGTGCGCGAAGTGCTCGGCCGCGGCAGCCTGGGCGGCGACCTGCACCTGCTGCTCGGCAGCGGCGGCCCGACGTACGGGTTGCACCTGTTCGGCGAGCAGCACGGGTTCCTGCTCGCGCTGCTGCCGCCTGGCGCGTTCATCCTGCTCGGGCTCGGCCTGGCCTGGCGCCAGGCACGCAAGGCGACCGACCCGGCCGCGGCGTCCGGCGCTGCCGTGACCGGCGGCAAGCCGGGCGAGGCCACGTCGTGAAACCGGCGCAGGTCCGCGAACTCTTCGCGCGGCTGCAGGCGCTCAATCCGCATCCGGCTACGGAGCTCGAGCATTCCTCGCCGTTCGAGTTGTTGATCGCCGTGATCCTCTCGGCGCAGGCCACCGACAAGAGCGTGAACCTCGCGACGCGCAAGCTGTTCCCCGTCGCCAGCACGCCGGAGCAGATCCTCGCCCTGGGCGCGGACGGGTTGACGTCGTACGTGAAGACGATCGGGCTCTATCCCGGCAAGGTGAAGAACATCCTCGCCACGTGCCGGCTGCTGCTCGACCGTCATGGCGGCGACGTGCCTGCGGATCGGCAGGCCCTCGAAGAACTGCCGGGCGTGGGCCGCAAGACGGCGAATGTCGTGCTCAACAGCGCCTTCCGTGTGCCCACGATGCCCGTGGACACGCACATCTTCCGCGTCGCGAAGCGCCTCGGCCTGGCCCGCGGCGACACCCCGCGCGCAATCGAGGACGGCCTGCTCAAGGCCATTCCCGCGGACTACCTGCTCAACGCGCATCACTGGCTGCTGCTGCACGGCCGCTACATCTGCAAGGCACGCAAGCCCGAGTGTCCGCGCTGCCCGGTGGTCGACCTGTGTCCGTTCAAGGACAAGACGTCCCCGTCCGCCCCGGGCACGCGTTGATGCCGTTCTTCCATGACCAGGGCCGCGGGTCGCTGCGGCGCATGTACTTCGAGGCCTGGCGCAAGCACCGCGAGTCGCTGCCCGTCGAGCCGGTCGAGGACCAGATCATCCGCGTCGTGGAACTGCACCCGGAGTATTCGCCGTTGCTCGAGTCCGGCGGCGACGCTCTCGAACGGGACTACCTGCCCGAGGACGGCCAGACCAATCCGTTCCTGCACATGGGGCTGCACCTCGCCATCCGCGAGCAGGTTGCGACGGACCGGCCGGCCGGCATCGCCGCCGTCCACCGCGCACTTGCCGCCAGGCTCGGCGACGCGCACGACGCGGAGCACGCCATGATCGAGCGCCTCGGCGAGGCGCTGTGGAACGCACAGCGTGCGGGATTGCCGCCGGACGAGGCGCGATACCTGGAGTCGTTGCGCAGGCTCCTGTAGCGTGCGGTGTCGCCAGGGCGTTGTCCGAATGCCGGGCGCTCTCGCGGGCGACGACTACCAGCGTACCGGCCGGCCCAGGATCTTCGCCAACGCCGCATCGTGCGGCACGAAGTAGTCCCGCAACCGTTCGGCCGTTGCCGGATCCAGCGGCGGATACTTTCGCGTGTGGCGCGGTTCGAGCTTCGCGCCGCTCATCGGCGACAACCCGACGTACGCAAGCGCCTCGTTCGTCATCAGCAGCGGATCGCGTGCCAGGTCTTCGAAGCGCAGGACGAGCAGCTGCTCGCGCGGATAGAACTGCAGCCAGCGCTCGAGCTGCTCCGCATACCGACCGCGTGCAAGGTAGCTGAAGTACTGGTGGGCTGCGCTGCGCTCGATCTCGCCGCGAGCCAGCCGCTCATGCGCGCGGACGATCCTGTCGGGTTCAGCAGCGATCGCGTCCTCGAACGCGAGCGGCTCGCGTCCCTTGTCGCGCTCGTGCCAGTAGTGCGAATAGGCACGCCGCACCGGATCGCGCAGCAGGACGATCAGCTTCGCATGCGCCACCAGCGCGTGCGCCCGCTGCGGCGCCAGCGGATGAAACAGGTAATAGGGACTGCTGTCGATGTTGACGCCGTCCTGCCCCTCGCGGCCGAAGTTGGCCCGGTACCAGGACTCGCCGCGCCCGAAGTTCAGGTCGAAGTAATGCACTTCCTTGCGCAGCGGCGCGATGACCTGCCGCTGCTGCGTCAGGTAGTAATGCAGCGAGCTCGTGCCCGACTTCATGGCACCGATGATCAGCGCATCTGGCAGGGCCCGCGCGTCGCGCAGCCGCAGCCGCAACTCGACCCGCCGGCCCGTCTCGAGCAGGCCGAACCAGCGCAGCGTGCGGATCAGTGTCGGGTGCATCGATCGGTACCGCCCCGCCGCAGGATGCCTGCGACGGCGCGCGGGCTACTTCCTGGCGGTCCCGCGCTGCGGGATGTAGAGGTCGGTGAGCGTGCCGTCGAAGGCCTCGGCGGCCATGGCGACGGTTTCCGACAGCGTCGGATGCGGATGGATCGTGAGGCCGATGTCAGCCGCGTCCGCGCCCATCTCGATCGCGAGCATCACCTCGCTGATGAGGTCGCCGGCGCTGGTGCCGACGATGCCGCCCCCGATGACGCGATGCGTCTGCGGATCGAACAACAGCTTGGTGAATCCTTCGTCGCGGCCATTGGCCAGCGAGCGGCCGCTCGCCGCCCAAGGGAACACGGCCTTTTCGAAGGCGATGCCCTTCGCTTTGGCGTCGGTTTCCGTGAGGCCGGCCCAGGCGATCTCGGGATCGGTATAGGCAACCGACGGGATCGAGCGCGCGTCGAAGAAGCGCTTGTGCCCGGCAATCACTTCCGCCGCCACCTTGGCCTCGTGCGTGGCCTTGTGCGCGAGCATCGGCTGTCCGACGACGTCGCCGATGGCGAAGATGTGCGGCACGTTCGTGCGCTGCTGCCGGTCGACGGGGATGTAGCCGCGCTCGTTGACGAGCACGCCGGCGACGTCGCAGCCGAGCTTGCCGCCGTTCGGCGTCCGACCCACCGCGACCAGGACCTTGTCGTACAGCTGCGGCTCGGGCGCCTGCTCGCCCTCGAACGTGACGCGCAGGCCCTCGCTGAGCGCCTCGACGCCGGTGACCTTGGTGCGCAGCATGATGGCCTCGTAGCGGGCCGCGATGCGCTTCTCGAGCGGGCGCACCAGGTCACGATCGCAGCCGGGCATCAGGCCCTCGGTCAGTTCGACGACGCCGACCTTCACGCCGAGTGCGGCGTACACCGTCGCCATCTCGAGCCCGATGATGCCGCCGCCCACGACGAGCATGCGCCGCGGCAGGTCGAGCTCGAGTGCCCCGGTGGAATCGATGATGCGCGGGTCGTCCGGCAGACCGGGCAGCCGCAACGACTCGGAACCCGCGGCGATGACGCAGTGCGCGAAGGTGACGCGCTGGCTGACGCCGTCTTCGCCGGTGACGCTGGCGGCATGGGTGCCGGCAAACACCGCGACGCCGCGGATGACGGTCACCTTGCGCTGCTTGGCCAGCCCCGTGAGGCCCGTCGTCAGGCGCCCGACCACTTTGTTCTTCCAGTCGCGCAGCCTGGCAGCGTCGATCTTCGGCGCGCCGAACTCGATGCCATGCGAGGCCATCGCACGCGCGTCCTCGATGACCTTCGCCGCGTGCAGCAGCGCCTTCGACGGAATGCAGCCGACGTTGAGGCACACGCCGCCGATCGTCGGCCAGCGCTCGACCAGCGCGACCTTGAGACCGAGGTCTGCCGCACGGAACGCCGCGGTGTATCCCCCGGGGCCTGCGCCGATGACGAGCACGTCGTAATCGAAACTGGCCGGAACGGGCGACGGCGCAACCGCGGGTTTCGAGCCTGCCGCTGCGGTGCCATTCCCTGCGGGTGCACCGGCCCGCAACGGCTGAATCGGAACCGTGTCGAGGTACGGTTCGCCACCGAAGGGCTCAGCCTGGCGCGGAGTCGGCCGCGCCGGAGCCGCGGGCGCCGCCGCCGGGACCGCGCTGGCGACGACCTGGCCAGGTCCTTCGAGTTCGAGCACGGCCGTGCCCGTCGACACCTTGTCGCCCGGCTGCACGAGGATGCGCGACACCTTGCCGGCGACCATCGCGGGCACGTCCATCGTCGCTTTCTCGCTTTCGAGCGTGAGCAGCGCCTGCTCTTTCTCGACCTGGTCACCGACTTTGACCAGCACTTCGAGCACGGTGACTTCGCCCGGCGTGCCCAGGTCCGGCAGGCGCACCTCGAACGAGGACGCAGCCGGGGGTGGTGCGCCGGTCATGGAATCGCCCTCAGCAGGCCGTCGACGTCGCGCAGCGCGGCCGCGAGGAACGAGGTGAACCGGACGGCTGCGGCACCGTCGATGACGCGGTGATCGTACGAAAGCGAGAGCGGCATCATCAGGCGCGGCACGAAAACGCCGTCCTTGTAGACCGGCTTGTAGGCCGAACGCGACACGCCGAGGATCGCCACCTCGGGCGCATTGATGATCGGCGTAAAGGCCGTGCCGCCAATGCCGCCCAGGCTCGAGATCGTGAAGCAGCCGCCCTGCATCTCGGCGGCGGAGAGCTTGCCGGCGCGGGCCTTTTCACTGAGATCCGCGAGGTCGCGCGCGAGTTCGAAGACGTCCTTGCGGTCGGCATCGCGCACGACGGGCACCACCAGGCCGTTGGGCGTGTCGGCTGCGAAGCCGATGTGCACGTACTTCTTGTAGACGAGTTCGTCGGCGTCGAGCGACGCGCAGAATTGCGGAAACTGCTGCAGCGCCTGGACGCAGGCCCGGATCACGAACGCGAGCGGCGTCAGCTTGAGGCCGCGTTCGGTCGCCTGCTGCTTCAGGTTGCCGCGGGCCTGCTCCATCTCGGTGATGTCGGCCTCGTCGAACTGCGTGACGTGCGGCAGGTTGACCCAGCTCGCGTGCAGCCGCGGCCCCGAAATCCTCTGGATCCGCGTGAGCGGCTTGCGCTCGACCGGTCCGAATGCCGCGAAGTCGACGACGGGCACGCGGGGCAGCGCCGCAGCGCCCGGGGTGGCGGCACCACCGGACGACAGGATGCGCTTGACGTAGGCCTTCACGTCGACGTCGGTGATGCGGCCCTTCTCGCCCGAGCCCTGTACCCTGGTGAGATCGACGCCGAGTTCACGCGCGAGCTTGCGGATCGCAGGACTCGCGTGCGCGCGAGCGAACCCGGGTTCGTCGATCATGCCCGCGCTCGCCTTGGCTCCGTCTGGTGCCTGCGGCGCAGCGGGCTGGGGTGGGGGCTTGCGCTCCTGACTCTCGCCTGCGCTGCGCGCGGCCTCTCTCGCTGGAGCTGGGGCTGGCGCTGGCGCTGCAACGGCAGCTGGAGCCGGAGCGGAAGCGGCAGCAGGAGCGGCCGACGCGGCAGCCTCGACGACCGCGATGACGTCGCCCTGCGACACGCGCGCGCCGCGCTGCACTTTCAGTTCCCTGATCAGGCCCGCGGTCGTGGACGGAACGTCCATCGTCGCCTTCTCGGTCTCGAGCGTGATCAGCGTGCCTTCCACGCCGATGCTGTCGCCCGCCTTGACCGCGACTTCGATGACTTCCACGTCCTTGTAGTTGCCGATGTCCGGGACGCGGACTTCGATGAGCACGTTGCCTGCCACTTCGCTCACCCCGCGCTCAGACCGTCACCGGGTTCGGCTTCTCGGGATCGATCCCGAACGTCTCGATGGCGCTCACTACCGTGGCGCGGTCCAGCTTGCCCTCGTCGGCCAGCGACTTGAGCGTCGCCAGCACGACGTAGCGGTAGTCGACCTCGAAGAAGCCGCGCAGGGCGGCGCGCGAATCGCTGCGGCCGTAGCCGTCCGTGCCCAGCACGTGGAACCTGCCCGGCACCCACTGGCGGACCTGGTCGGGCACGATCCGCATGTAGTCGGTCGCCGCGACGAACGGACCCTGCTGCCCGCTCAGCATCTCCTGCACGTAGGGCACGCGCGGGGGCTGGTCGGGATGCAGCAGGTTCCAGCGCTCGGCGTCGAGCGCTTCACGCCGCAGCTCGGAGAAGCTCGTCACGCTGAAGACGTCGGCCGGCACGCCGAAGTCCTGCTCCAGCACCTCGGCGGCCCTGACGACTTCGCGCAGGATCGTGCCGGAGCCAAGCAGGTTCGCGCGCACCTTGCCCTTGCCGCCGCGCTTGAGCAGGTACATGCCCTTGAGGATGCCCGTCTCGGTGCCCTGCGGCAGCGCCGGCTGCACGTAGTTCTCGTTCATGCAGGTGATGTAATAGAAGATCGACTCGCGCTCCGCGTACATGCGGCGCAGGCCGTCCCACACGATCACCGCGAGCTCGTAGGCATACGCGGGATCGTAGGCGACACAGTTCGGGATGGTCGTCGCGACCAGCTGGCTGTGGCCGTCCTGGTGCTGCAGTCCTTCGCCTGCCAGCGTGGTGCGGCCTGCCGTCGCGCCCAGCAGGAAGCCACGCGCCTGCATGTCGCCCGCGGCCCAGGCGAAGTCGCCGATGCGCTGGAAGCCGAACATCGAGTAGTAGATGTAGAACGGCACCATGTTGACGCTGTGGTTCGCGTAGGCCGTGCCCGCTGCGATCCAGCTGCACATCGCGCCGCCTTCGTTGATGCCTTCCTCGAGGATCTGGCCCTTCTTGTCCTCGCGGTAGTACAGCAGCTGGTCCGCATCCTGCGGCGTGTAGAGCTGGCCCATCGACGAGTAGATGCCGATCTGGCGGAACAGGCCTTCCATGCCGAAGGTGCGCGCCTCGTCTGGAACGATCGGCACGACGTGCGGCCCGATCTCCTTGTCCTTGAGCAGGATGCCGAGCAGGCGCACGAACGCCATCGTCGTCGAGATCTCGCGCTCGCCGGACGATTCGAGCAGCGGCTTGAACGCTTCGAGCGGCGGCGTCCTGAGCGGCGGCGCGCGGTCACTGCGCTGCGGCAGGTAGCCGCCGAGCGATTTGCGCTGCCCTTGCAGGTACCTGAGTTCTTCGCTGTTCTCCGCCGGCCGGAAGTACGGCAGGCTCGCGATGTCCTCGTCCGACACCGGGATGTTGAAGCGGTCGCGGAACTCGCGCAGCGCCGCGTCGTCGAGCTTCTTCTGCTGGTGCGTGATGTTCTGCGCTTCGCCGCCGGTCTGGCCAAGGCCGAACCCCTTCACCGTCTTGGCGAGGATGACCGTCGGCTGGCCCGTGTGCTGCATGGCCGCCTGGTAGGCGTTGAAGACCTTGCGCGCGTCGTGACCGCCGCGGTTCAGGTGCCAGATGTCCTCGTCGGACATGTTGGCGACCATCTCCTTCAGTTCCGGGTACTTGCCGAAGAAATTCTCGCGCGTGTACGCCCCGCCCTTCGCCTTGAAATTCTGGTACTCGCCGTCGACGCATTCCATCATCAGCCGGCGCAGCAGGCCCTTGGTGTCCTGCTGCAACAACGGATCCCAGCGCGAACCC
>JBAVJR010000308.1:0-2324 GCA_049687855.1 Steroidobacteraceae bacterium
CCGGAAGGTCAGGAAGGCCCGGAAGGCCAGGAAGGCCCGGAAGGCCAGGAAGGCCAGGAAGGTTGGGAAGCATAGGAAGTCGGATGGCCAGGTCCAACTTCTTCCCTTCCTGGCCTTCCGGGCCTTCCGGGCCTTCCTCAGGTCAGGAACCCGCCGTCGACGACGAGGTATTCACCCGTCACGTACGACGAGGCATCCGAAGCCAGGAAGAGCGCAGCGCCCGCGAGGTCCTGCGGCTCACCGACGCGGGCCAGCGGATTCGTCGCGAGGTAGTGCTCGGTCTGGCTCTTGTCGGCCAGCAGCGCGCCCGCGAATTTCGTGCGGATCAGGCCCGGCAGGATCGCGTTGCAGCGAATACCGTGCGGCCCGCATTCCTTCGCGAACGTCTTCGTCATGTTCAGCACGGCGCCCTTGGTGATCGAATAGATCCCCTGCTTCGGCCCGGGTCGCACCGCATTCACCGACGCGACGTTGATGATCGAGCCCTTGCCCTGCTCGCGCATCATGCGACCCGCGAGCACCGACGCGAAGAAATAGCCGCGGATGTTGACGTCGACCGTCTTCTGGAAGGCGCCGAGGTCCGTGTCGAGCACGTGCCCGTAGTAAGGATTCGCCGCGGCGTTGTTGACCAGCACGTCGAGCCGGCCGAAGTCCGCCTGGATGCGCGCGAACAGCGCATGCAACGCATCCATGTCACCGATGTGGCACGCAATCGCGGTAGCGTTGCCACCCGCCGCGCTGATCTCTGCCGCCACCTCGTCACAGGCTTCCTGCTTGCGGCTCGAGACGATCACGTGCGCACCGTACTGCGCGAAGCCCTGGGCCATGGCCTCGCCGATGCCACGGCTGCCGCCGGTTACGAGCGCGATGCGGCCCGACAGATCGAATGACACGGACATGAGGTTGCTCCCCGGGGTCAGGTGCTGGCGAGGCGTCGCCGCGCAGCTTCGTATTCTTCGACCATGCGCGCGATGACTTCGCGTGCGGGCAGCACGTCGTGGATGTTGCCGACGCCCTGCCCGCCGCTCCAGATGTCGCGCCAGGCCTTCTTTTCCATGTTGCCGCCGGAGCCGAAGTCCATCTTCGACTTGTCCGCCTCGGGCAGGTTGTCCGGGTCGAGCCCGGCCGCTGCCACGCTCCGTCTCAGGTAATTGCCCTTTACGCCGGTGAACAGCGACGTGTACACGACGTCGTCGGAACCCGAGTCCACGAGCATCTGCTTGTACTCGGGCAGGACGTGGGCTTCGGTCGTCGCCAGGAACCGCGTGCCGATGTAGGCCATGTCCGCGCCGATCGCCTGCGCTGCGAGCACGTCCGCACCGCTCGACATCGCTCCGGCAAGCACCAGCGTGCCGTCGAAGAACTGGCGGATCTCGCGCACCAGCGCAAAGGGACTGCCCATTCCCGCGTGGCCGCCCGCGCCGGCGCAGACCACGATGATGCCGTCGACGCCCTGCTCCACGGCCTTGCGCGCATGCCGCACGCTGATCACGTCGTGGAACACGAGGCCGCCATAGCTGTGCGCGGCGTCCACGATCTCGCGCGGCGGACGCAGGCTCGTGATGATGAGCGGCACCTGGTGCCGCACGCATGCGTCCATGTCGTGCTGCAGCCGGTCGTTGCTCACGTGCGCGATCTGGTTGACGGCGAATGGCGCCACCTTCGCGTGCGGGTTCGCGGCTGCGTGCTCGTCGAGTTCCCGGCGGATGCGCGCGAGCCAATCATCGAGCGCCGCTGCCGGGCGCGCGTTCAGCGCCGGAAACGAGCCGATGATGCCGGCTTTGCACTGCTCGATGACCAGTTCCGGCGTCGAGGCGATGAACATCGGCGAAGCGATGACGGGCAGACGCAGACGATCGCGAAACGCAGCCGGAAGCGACATCCAGGACTCCTCTATTTGCCGTAATAGCGCTGCCAGGTCGGCAGTTTCTCCGGCCAGTCAGCCGGCGTCGAGTGATCATACGCCCGCATGCGGGTTGCGATCCCGGGGCCCAGCGCGTCGAGATACGCGGCGGTCGGCACGTAATACATGAACGAAAGGCCGCGCTCCGCGAAGCGCCAGCGCCCTTCAAATCGCCGATAGACGTCCTGGTAGCGGATGGCAGCGAGCATCGGCTGGCCCTTGCGCTGCATCTCGGCGTGCGCGAGCACCAGGCCCGTCGCGCGTTCCGGGTCCATGTGGTCGAACTCCACGATCCGGTCGTGGGTGAAATGGTTGCTGGGCCCGAGCACGGCGAACCGGCCCTTGAACATTTCGACGGCTGCCTGCCGTCCACGCGCGTCCATGACCCCGTCGGCGGACCAGACCCGCGCATCCGGCGTGA
>JBAVJR010000309.1:0-2285 GCA_049687855.1 Steroidobacteraceae bacterium
CGGCACGCACGGCGGGCCGCTCGGGACTTCGAAGATGGCAAGGATGTTGCCCGGGCCCGCGTCGAGGAAGCCGTGTATGTACGGACCCGCCTGGATCGCCAAGAGCGCCATGGGGGGGCGGCCGGAGTGATTTCGAGGCATGCCGAGTACATATTCAGCCGTCCGTGACACGTCCTGGCAGGGGACGATGTGCGCTCACCCGTCACCCGGCGCCTTGCCATCATTATCGTGTTCCGATAATCTAGAAACATGATCGAGAGCTTCGGGAATCGGCTCGCCGAAGACCTGTTCTTCGATCGCAGGTCCAGGGAAACCCGGGCCCTTCCACCGGAATTGATGCGCGTGGCGCGACGCAAGGTGCTGTACCTGCACGACGCCGCCGAACTCGACGACCTGCGGGCGCCGCCCGGGAATCGCCTGGAACTGCTCAAGGGTCGCTGGAAGGGGTATCACTCGATCCGGATCAACGACCAGTGGCGGCTGGTGTTCCGGTGGGAGCAGGGACATGTGCAGGACGTGACGGTGGTCGATTACCACTGAACCTGCGGAGGGCTAGACGATGGCAAGAAAGCGCGCACTGCAGCCAGCCAACCCGATTCACCCGGGCGCGATGCTGCTCGAGGAGTTCCTGCAGCCGGCAGAAAAATCGCAGGCGGCGTTCGCGCGCGAGATCCGCTGGACGAAGGCCCGCCTCAATGAATTCATCAAGGGCAAGCGTGGTGTCACCGCGGACGCCGCCCTGGACCTGGCCGAAGTGCTCGGGACATCACCGCGACTGTGGATGAATCTCCAGTCGACGTACGACCTGGCACAGGCGACAAGGCGACGCAGCGCCGCATAAGCCCGCGCCATCGTCATCCAGCCAGCGCTCCCGTCGCACCTAGCTGCCGATTGACCGGGTCGACCAGCACGCCCGGATTGAGGATGCCTCGAGGGTCGGCGACCTGCTTGGCGGCCGACAACATCCGCCGGAAGAGCGGATCCACCTCGCGCTCGTAGCCGCTGCGGTGATCGCGACCGACGGCATGGTGGTGCGTGATGGTTCCGCCATGCGCGACGACGGCCTCGTTGGCGGCATTCTTGATGTCCCGCCAGGCGGCAAGCGCGCTGGCGACGTTGCCATCGGCAGCGCGGGTGGCGAAGGTGAAGTAGGGCGCAGGGCCATCCGGGTACAGGTGCGTAAAGCGGCAGGACAGCCGTGCCTGCTGGCCGGTCGCGCGCGTGATCGCGCGACCGACGTCTTCCTTGACGGACGTGTAGAAAGTCTCGAAGCGCTCCCACGTGATCGCCGTCTCGAACGTGTCCATGATCACGCCCAGGCCGACCGCGGGATCGCGCCAGTACGGCATGCGCATGAAGGCATCGCGCCAGGCGCCGGCCGCGCCGGTGCGGTGTTCGACGGAATCTTCAGTCGACATCGAGCGCGCCACGGCTGCGGCGTCGTAGCGCCCACCGTGGCTGCTCACGAGTTCCAGTGCCCGCGCCATCCACGCCTGCAGCGGATGGTCGTCCGATTCGAAAGCCAGCACGAGCATGCTCGTGCGTCCGTCGCCGACGCCGGCGAATACGGTTTCCGCTGGATCGAGCAACCGGCAATTGCTCGGGTTGAGCCCCGACTGCGCGAGTGCCCGCACGCAGGCGACGGCGGCGAAGTAATCGTCGAACTGCGCGGAAGCCGACGCGCGGAATCGCGGTGGCACCTGCACTCGTACCCAGGCTTCGGTGATCACGCCGAGCGTGCCCTCGGAGCCAATGACCAGCCGGTCTGGTGCCGGCCCTGCACCTGAGCCTGGCAGCCGCCGCGTCTGCATCACGCCGGCAGGCGTCACCATGCGCGTGGCCTCGACGAAGTCGTCGATGTGTGTGTACAGCGTGGCGTAATGACCGCCCGCTCGCGTCGCGATCCACCCACCGAGCGTGGAGAACTCGAAACTCTGCGGGAAGTGGCGCAGCGTGAGGCCGTGCGCTTTCAGTTGCGCGGCCAGTTCGGGACCGAGGGCCCCCGCCTGGATGCGCGCCGCCCGACTGACCGGGTCGACTTCCAGCACCCGATTGAGGCGCTCGAGATCGATCGACACGGTCCCCGTGTAGCCGCTGCCGACTGCCGCCTCGACGCCGCCACAGACGCTGCTGCCACCGCCGTAGGGAATCACGGCGACGTTGCCTGCCTGTGCCCAGTCGAGAATGTCGACGACGGCTTGCTCGTCTTCCGGAAAGGCAACCCAGTCGGGTGCAGAGGGCGGTCGACGCATCCACATGCGGGCGCAGTCGGCGTAGCTCTTGCC
>JBAVJR010000310.1:0-19413 GCA_049687855.1 Steroidobacteraceae bacterium
CACTGCAGACGCCAGGATCGTTACGCGCCTCGATGGCGTTCATCAGGACACACCTCATGCAAACCCTTGTCGACACGGCGGCGGAAGCCGGCAACTTCACGACGCTGATTGCTGCGCTACAGACGGCCTCGCTTATCGACACGTTGCGGACCAAGGGCCCGTACACGCTATTCGCACCGACGGACGCGGCGTTCAGGCGAATTGTGCCGGGCGCACTCGATGCACTTCTGCAGGATACCGGCCGGCTCTACGCGTTCCTCGAGCACCATGTGGTCTCCGGCATCGTCATGCTGAAGGACGTGACGTCGGGAGAGATCAAGACCATCGGCGGGGCGTCGCTGGTTGCCGCGCGGGCCGGAGGTAACGTCTTCGTGAATGGCGTGAGCATTTCGCGGGCAGATATCGCTGCGTCGAACGGCGTCATGCACGTCGTCGATGAGGTCATCTGCTCCGCAGACATTGGATCCGGGACGAACTGACCCTGTCGGTGTCGTTCAGCGAACGGTTCGGACGAAGTTCGGTCGCGATGCACCCAACTCGTTGACCCGCATGGCCGTCGCGCCGGAGTTCGGTCGGCCAGCCCCCAGTGGGTTCGGTCATTTCCGAGGCCATGACGCGGTTCAAGCGTCAACTCCGCGACCGTTTGGGCATACTTTGCATCATGCCCTTGATCAAAGCCATTGGCCGGTCGGTAGCAGCCGGCGCCTGCGCACTGACGCTCCTGACGACACCGGCGGTTGCGGCGACGCCCGATGCGCCTGCGCTCGTCGCCGTGGGCCGACTTTTGCCGGACGTGGTCATGGCCGGCCTGAACGGCCCGCGGCGATCGCTTTCCAGTTACCGCGGCCGCCCGCTGATCATCAACGTGTGGGCCAGTTGGTGCGGACCGTGTCGAGCCGAAGCGGCTTCGCTCGAACGTCTGGCGTGGAGTGAGGCCGGCAGTCGGTACGTCGTGATCGGCATTTCGACCGACGACGACCGGAACGAGGCGCTGAAGTGGCTCAGGCACTCGAACGCCACGGTCAGTCACTACATCGATTCCGGGCCGCGATGGACGCTGGAGCACATGCTCGGCGCCTCGAGCATCCCGGTCACGGTGCTCGTCGACGCAGGCGGTCGTGTCGTCGCGAGGTTTCGGGGGGCCCGGCAATGGGACAGCGTCGAATCCATCCGGCTGATCGAGCGCGCGTTCGCCGGCGCCGGTCAGCCAGCGTCGACACGCTAGACCTTGTGGGTGTGAGCGCATCGAACCCGACGCATGACGGTACTGCCAAGTTAACCGGCATTGCGCGACATTGGCCGAATGCAACGCCTAGTGACCTCGTACAAGCGGCACCGATTTCCCGCTGCGATCATCCAGTATGCCGTCTGGCTCTACTATCGGTTCAACCTGAGCCACCGGGATATCGAAGACCTGTTGGCTCAGCGAGGCATCGTCGTCACCCACGAATCGATTCGCCTATGGTGCAATAAGTTCGGACCACGGTATGCGCTTCGATTGCGGCGCCGGCACCGTGGCTACGGCGACACGTTCTTCATTGATGGGGTCTTCGTTCGAATCCAAGGCGAGCAACGGTACCTGTGGCGGGCGGTCGACCAGGATGGTGAGATCGTCGATGTGCTGCTCCAGGAGCGACGAGATGCGGAGGCCGCCAAGCGATTCTTTAGAAGCTTGCTTGCCCGCCATGGGGGTGAGCCCAGGACGATCGTGACGGACAAGTTGAAGAGTTACACGGTCGCGCGGCGGGAACTCACCCCGGAATCGATCCACGACACTTCGCGATACGCGAACAATCGGGTCGAACTCTCCCACCAGCCGACCCGGGTGCGGGAACGGGGGATGAGGCGATTCACATCGATGCTTCAGGCGCAACGATTCGTCCGCGTGCACGCTGCCGTCGCAAATCTCTTCAACCTGAGCCGCCATTTGGTTTCAGCGGATCATTATCGGAGGCTGCGCCAAGGGGCGTTTAGGTCTTGGGATCGGGCAGTGGCCATTTGAGTGCAATCCGGTGGGCGCATTGCGGCCGTTTGGAGTTAACCTGGCAATGCCGCGTCGAGATACCACCTCCAACAAGAAACTCTAGCGCGGGACAGAGGTTTCCGTGTGACCCCGGCGCCATCAACGACTGGCGCATGCGAGGGCGATCTGGATGTTTCCCGATTGCCCAAGCCAGTCGTCCATTTGGGCCGTCGTGATCTTCCAGGAGGCTGCCTTCCTGGTGGCCTTGCTCAACTTCCAGATCACCCGCACCTCATAGTCGAAGAACTGCATGGCGGCGCACGTGGCCTGAATATCGGGCACGGTGTAGTAGACCTGCGCCTGAGCGACCGTCTTCTCGAGGATCCTGGCGGGGCCAAAGCCGGTCACGTCGTCGTGTAACGTCTGCAGGAGCGTGGCCGGGGTGACATCAACGTATGTGCGGAAACTGAAATCTCGTGACCCGGGAAATCCGCCAATCTGTATCCAGGGGCCAGTTGGATCGGCCGTGTCGGTCGTAAACGCACTTCCAGAGGGGTAGAGATCACCCGTGTTGTCCCAGTATGCCAATTGACTCGCCCCGCCCTTCAAGACGATCGCGAGCACGTCGCCTGCCCTGACCGAGATGCCAGGTGTCAGATCGGCACCAACAAATGTGTGATTCACACCGGAAAACGAAATCGTTGCAGAGGCCAGCGCGGTGCCGGGAATTGCGGTGGGCTCTCCGGTAGTCGTGTTCCATATCTCGAACACCGCGTTGCCGGTAGCACCTACCCCGAACAATTGAACCTCGAACCGCGACAGAGTGCCGGTGATCCCGACCGTAAATGTCTGTGCCCGATATTCTCCTGCGATCTGAGCGAAACCCGCGAATGGGCTGTCATTCGCCTGGTCCAGTGTCGGTGCGGCTTGAACTGCCATCGGCACGGCCAGCAGTCCCGCGGCAAGAATCGCCACCAGTTTGTGTTTCGTCAACGCCATGACATCTTTACTCCTGCGGCGAGTCGAATGGTTTTCCTGGAAAGTGTCACGCGAAGGAAACGATCCTTCGACCAATTGTTTCCATGTACGCCTTGTCACGGCGACGGTCAGTGACAAAGTCACAATACGCTCGGGTCGTTACGACCCACGTGGGGCCCGAATGCCAGAAAGCAGCGCCTTGGACTGTCATTGTCTGCCCCATCCCAGAAGCGTCTTGTTCGTTGCTGGCGGCGCGCTTTTCTACGGATCGGTCCGAGTATGCACACGCGTGCGTGTCGGAACCACTGCGATTTGACATTTGCAGAGGTATAGGTGTGAGCAGGTGGGCGTTGCGGTGACAGTCCTCCTCCCAATTTCTAGACGTCGATTGGTCACGCGTGACGACCCGCGGACCTCACCGCGGCCAATGCCTTTGTCTTCTTGAGGGCCTGCCGTGCCTGCCAGAGGTCGTATGCGGTCTGCTGCGCCAGCCACTGCTCAGCCGCACCGCCGCGGTCACGGCCGAGCCAGCGCTCGAGTCGAGCGCGACCCCGCGTTCGCCAGGGCACTGCTGGCTGAAGCGGCAACGCTGTTCCTGAGTGGCGAGCCAGAGACGGCACGCCTCATTCTGCGCGATCTCGTGAATGCAACCTTGGGGTTCGAACAACTGGCCAAGCTGACGGCTATGCCAAGCAAAAGCCTTCATCGAATGCTGTCGCCCAATGGCAATCCAAGCATGGATAATTTGGCGGCAATTTTTGGTGCCTTGAGGAAGCGTCTGAAGGTGGGCATCAAGGCCCAAACGGTCGCTTCGCGGAAAGTGGCGTAGCGACGGTGGCGTGTGAACAGGCGTTGAAGTCTGACCGCTGGTCAATCCTCCACGCCGGTTTACAGCCTAGCGCTCGCGTTCAGCCGCGCCGCGAGAACGAACGCGTGCAGCGAGGGCGCGTTGGCTGGAACGCGTGGTTAGGCTTCACCGAACGCTACCTCCGCCGCCGCGCACCTTGAACGATTCTCGAGCTTCACCGATGAACACCAGCAACTGGTCCTCTGGCACGCGGACGACGGCAATACCCCGTTGTTCTGCTTCCGCCGCCACGATGCGGTCGAACTGGCCGCTTGGGATGAAGAGCGTCTTGGGCAGCTCCTGCTTGTGCGCTCTTGCTTCCTCAAGCAGGCGTCGGACTGCCATCTTCGATGGTTCGGCCTCTCCAGCTGGTGCAAAGGTATTGCCCAGAATGAAGCAACTTGCGGCATCCATGAGTGCGATGCAGTTGAAGTCGTCTTCAAGCTCAGTGCGAATTGGTGTCTCGTTCAATTTGAACGCGAGCCAGGCTTCGTTGATCGCGAATTGGGCGGGATGAAGCATCGCGACGCGGCTCTGTGAAGCCTAACGTTCGAGCTTAGGGGGCGACAGGGGCATGGGAGGACCGAGCATGGGCCGCAGGATGTACCCCGCCTCCAAGGCGTTCACGACCGCCGACCTTCGTCAGCGCGCTTCTTTCGCCACCGATTGACGAAGTGGACAACAACGTCCAGCGTTGCGCCAGCCGCTGCTCCGAGCGCGACAAACAGGGCGAGTTGCCCGCTTGACGCACCGTACGCCGCACCTAGCGCGGCTCCAATCGCAATTGAAACACCAGTACTCACCTCGCGCCTCCGTCCATATCAACGCCCGCGAGTCGGCACGCTTTCGCTCCCACTCTAGCATGGTGTCTGGAGTTCTCAGGTTCCGCCCAGAAGAGTGTCCCGCGCACGAGCGGCGCGCCGGGATGGCGGTGGTATCAAATGAGCCTCGGTGACGACCTCACGGCCGTCGAGTTGCGAGAAGAGTCTCCGCCACAGCCGCTCCATCGCCGGGAAGCGCAGGTCCGCTGGATGCAACGCGACGCGAACGACCCTGCTGGTTGCATGACGTGCCAACAAGGCCTGATTCCACATTGGCGAGAGCGCGCGTCGCCAGGCCGCACGAGTGCTGACGACCAGGCTCGGTGCGGCAATCCTGTGACCGGACTGCAGCACGACGACCGCATTGCGCGTCGCACAATATTGCAGCGACGTTTCCTCCAGAGCGCACAGTGCTGAGGGGCTCATGAGCCATGCGGGTGCGACAAACCCGGTCGGATGCCAACCGGCGGAGCGCAGCACGACCAGCCCGCGCAGAATGCGGGTTCTTGCCATCTCGAAGTCGAGCTGCGAGAACTCGCCTTCATTGTCCGTGTATACGCGCCGCACCAGCCACTCACGAATGCCACACGGGCGGGGAGCCGTATCCGTGTGACGGTAGCCGTGCAGGACGATCTCGTCGCCACGCAGAATGCGCGACTCGATGAACGAAGCGAAGCGGCCATCCCGGTCGGCGCGCCCCAGTCCGTGGTAATCCGGAACGACCAGCAAGGCCACCGGACCCAGGCCAAGGTCGTCGAGGAAGGCGAGCGTGTTCGCGCAATCGTCGAGCGTTGCCGGCGCGACATCGTGCAACGAAATGCACAGCAGGCGGCGCGAGTCAGCGGACATCCCGAATCCGCTGCCCGAGCGTGGCTGGGCGACCCATGAGTCGCGTGTAGCGACCCAGCAATCGAGCGAAAGCGGCATCCCAGCCATGGGTCTCGGCGCGCCTGCGGGCGGCGTGGCGGACCGCTTCCCGGTCGCGCTCGAACAGTCCCCGGACTTTACGGGCGAGGTCATCGGGAGCCCGGGGCTCAAACGTGGCACCCACGTTCTCGTCCACGAGCTCCGGAAGTGCGCCGGCGCCGGCCGCGATGACCGGCAGTCCGCAGGCCATCGCCTCCAGCACCACGAGGCCGAACGTCTCCTGATCCCCGGCGTGTACGAACGCATCGCAACTCGCGAGCAGTCGCGCGAGCTGGCGATTGTCCTGCTGGTACCCCAGCACCGTCACATTGGGCGCGCGAGGCGTGAACCGTCCGCCACCGATCAGCAGCAGGTGGTAAGGGTCGCCGAGCAGTGTGATTGAAGTCACGAGATCGCCCGCATGCTTCTCGGGTGACAGTCGGCCAGCGAAAACGAGGAGCCGCGCGTCGCGCGCAATCCCTAGCATGGCGCGCAGTTCAGGATCGCGCGCGCCGGGATGGAAGGTCGCGACGTCCACGCCGAGTGCCTGGACCTCGACGTGGCGGACACCGATCCCGTTGATGCGCTCGGCCACGAGGTTGCTTGGCGCGAGGACGAGGTCGAACCTCGCGTACAAATCCGCCAGGTATCGCCTGGTGGCGCGGCCCGCCCAGCGTCCCAGGAGTGAATCCGCGAGCGTGCCAAGGTCGGAATGGCAGAACGCGATGGCCGGAATCTGCCGCTCGCGTGCGACCCTGAGCGACTGTCGTGCGAGGTGATACGGGTCACCCACCTCGATCAGGTCCGGTGCGAGGCGCGCAAGCTGATTGCGGAAGGCGCGCATCCGCAGCGGCAAGCGGTAGCCTCTGCCGAACGGAATGGCGGGACTCGCAAAGCGCATGATGTCGAAGGGAAGCCCGTCGTCGCGTGGCCCGGGCACGAGTACCGTGTGTCGCATCCGCGCGTGCTGTGTCAACCAACCGTGCTTCGCGAGCAGGTAACGTCGAACACCGCCGCTCGTCGGGGCGAAGAACAGCGTCACGTCCACGAGGTGCCTCTCGGCGGGTCCGGTCCGCAGCGGAACGACGCCTTGCGGCGAGAATCGTCTTAGCGCGTCGGCCTGTGGCATGAACGGCAATTGTCTGGCCGCGACGTTACGATCTTGTTGCGGCAGACGGGCAATCGACCGATGAGCGTGTGGCCCGCGACGCCGGTGCAATCGCTGCAACGAACTGGCGAGTAGCCGCCTCCCACGTGTAGCGCAGGGCATGCTCGCGGCATGCGCGTCGGTCGAGCTTGAGGGCCTCGAGCGCGGCTGCCCGCAGGTCCTCGCCAAGCACCCCGGTGACGCCGTTCTCGACCACGTCGATCGGTCCCGTCACCGGGTATGCGGCGACGGGAACGCCGCAGGCCATCGCTTCGAGCAGCACGAGTCCGAACGTATCGGTGCGGCTGGGAAACACGAAGACATCCGCAGCGGCGACGTGACGCGCCAGTTCGTCCCCAAAGCGGTAGCCGGTGAAGACGGCGCTGGGATATTTTCTGCGCAATCCCTCGGTCGCCGGCCCGTCACCCACCACGAGCTTCGTGCCCGCGAGGTCCAGCGAGAGGAAATCCTCGATGCCCTTCTCGACGGCGACCCGGCCGAAATACAGCCAGATCGGGCGCGGCAACTCGAGGCATGATTCGTCGCGCGGCCGGAAGAGATCGGTATCGACGCCGCGGCCCCACAGTGCGAGGTTGCTGAATCCCCGCTCTGCGAGAGCACTTCTCATGGAAGGCGTGGCGACCAGAGTGCGCGCCGCACTGCCGTGAAACCAGCGCAGGAATGCATAGCTGAACGCCACCGGAATCGGGAAGCGAGCGCGCACGTACTCCGGGAACTGGGTGTGATACGAAGTTGTGAAGGCGCGGCCGCGGCGCAGGCACCAGCGCCGTGCAGCCAGTCCCAGCGGGCCTTCCGTGGCGATGTGCACGGCGTCGGGGTCCAGGGCGTCGAGACGCCGCCGCACTTTCCCTGCGGCGAACAGCGACAGGCGGATCTCCGGATACGTTGGACACGGAACGGTGCGGAAATCGGCAGGCGTGATGGGCGTGACCTCGTGCCCTGCCTGCGACAGCTTCTCGACGGTGATGGTCAACGTCTGCACGACGCCGTTGGTCTGCGGCAGCCAGGCATCCGTGACGAGCGCAATCCTCATGCCGCCTGGCCGATGGGCGCGGCATCGTCCAGCAGAGGCAATGCCTGCGTGCCAGCGAGGACCTCGGCCGTCTCGGTCCAGCGCAGCAGACTCAGTCGCCCGGCGAAATCCTCGACCAGCGTCGTGCAGCTCTCCACCCAGTCGCCGTCGTTGCAGTAGAGGATGCCGTCGATCTCCGTGATCTCTGCCCGGTGGATGTGGCCGCAGATCACGCCATCGACGCCACGGCGCTGGGCTTCAACCGCTAGCGCCCGTTCAAAGTTGGCGATGTACTTCACCGCGTTCTTGACCTTGTGCTTGAGGAACGCAGCCAAGGACCAGTACGGGTAGCCGAGCATCTGTCGCACTGCATTGACGTAGCGGTTCAATCGCAAGGCCGCCGCGTAGGCGCGATTGCCGAGGGACTCGAGCAGCGGGCTCGCCCGCACGATGCTGTCGAACTCGTCGCCATGCAGGACCAGGAATCGGCGTCCGTCCGCGGTCTCGTGGATCGCCTCGAGGCAGATCTCGACGTTGCCCAGCGTCAATCCGTCATGGTCGCGGAATGCGCGGTCGTGGTTGCCCGGCACGTAGACCACACGAGTGCCGTGTTTCGCCTTGCCAAGAATCGTGCGGATGACGTCGTTGTGTGCCTGCGGCCAGTAGAAACTGCGCTGCAGGCTCCACAAGTCGATGATGTCCCCGACCAGGTAGATCTGCTCGCACTCCACCCGGCGCAGGAAGTCGAGCAGGAACTCCGCCCGGCATCCCTTGAAGCCCAGGTGGACGTCGGAGATGAAGACGCTGCGCAGGCGCAGCGCCGGTTGCGGCGGCTTGGGGGTCATGATTGGTCTCTCCCGTGGCCTTGCTCGCTGCGGGAGATTGCCGACGCTTCATGACGGAGAGATGAACGCCGCAATAAATGCTGATGACAATCAGCGTGGTAGGGGAAAAATCTCCAGGAAGGCTGACGATATGTAAAGTGAGTGCAATCTACTCTTGCAGCCGCGCGAGGATTTCGCTCCACAGACTCGAATAGACGAGCGCGGCGGGGCTGCGCGGCGCGTAGGCGGGAATCGGGGCCCGACGCACGGCCATCCGTTCAATCTCGCTCCAGTACGGCACCTCCGTGGCGAGGATCGCCGGGAACCGCTGGCGCGTGGCGGCAATGATCTCTTCATGCAGCGACTTGCGCCGATCCACCATCGAAAAGAACGGCAGGACGCGCAAGTCGGGCCAGCCTGCCCGCGCGACGAGATCGAACAGTTGCTCGAGCATTCGCAGTGACAGCGGTGTCGGGAGCGTCGGGACGATGACGGCATCCGCGGCCCGCAACACATTCTCCGACAGGAGTGACATCCCTGGCGGGCAGTCGAGCAGCAGGCAGTCGTAGACTTCGTTGAGCGAGCGACTCATCCGCAGGAGCCGCTCTGTCGGGTGCTTGCGCTCGCTCATGTGCACATCGAACTGACGATATGAATGGTCCGCGGGTATCAGATCCAGCCCCGCGTAATCGGTCGGCGCGACCAGTTCGGGCAATTCCCGCTTGCCGCTCACCAGCTTCCTGGCCGAGGCTCGCTCATTCGGCGTGCCACGCAGCGTGTAGCTCGCCGCGCCCTGTGGATCGAGGTCCCACAGTACTGTCGCGCGCCCCGACGCCGCAGCAAGGTAAGCAAGGTTGACGGCCGTCGTCGTCTTGCCAACACCGCCCTTGATGTTCGAGACCGCGATGATTTCCATGCTCAGCCGATGATAGTCGAGCCTCCGCGCCCATGCGTAGCAACCGCTCAGTGCGAGGTCAGGATCGGCTGGCCCATACGTATCCGTGCACCCTCGCGCAGACCGTCGCAGAGCGCGAACCCCTGCGGCGCCAACACGATGATCGTTGAGCCGTGCTCGAACCAGCCCATCTCCTGGCCCTTGTGAAACGGCGCGTCACAGGCGATTACGTTCGGGCCGCGGTACTTCAGGTGCAGCCGCACGTCGAGGCAGTGCAGGCGGATGCTGGCGACCAGCACGGCGGCCACGGGCACCAGCGCGATGGTCTGCCCGGAAGCGGTGAGTCGGCAGCGCAGCACCGCGCGCTCGTTCCGGCAGAACAGTTTCTCGATGCGCTTCAGCGCAGCCGGATTGACGTTGTAGGCCTCGCCTGAAATGTAGTTCACCTGCTCGACGCGACAGTCGTGCGGCGCGTGAAAACGGTGATACATGCCGGAGGTCAGTCGCAGCGTCAGGTATTGCCCATCGTGAAACGTCTGCGCTAAAGCTGTGTCGTTGGCCAGTAGTTCAGGCAGCGCATAAGAGGAGCCCTTCGCCTGCAGCAGGGTGTCGCCGTCGATGCGGCCATGGGCACCGACGATCCCATCACAGGGACTCGTCAAGTGCCGATCGTCCGGGTCGATCGGGCGCGCACCGTCGCGCAGCTGACGCGTAAAACAATCATGCATGCTGCGGAACTGCGTGGTCCGCGCGTCTGCAAGGTCGAGATCGGCGAACGCCCGCCAGAGACCAATTGAGACATCACGGATCAGCGGGTTCTCGACCTTGCTGAGCCGACCGACCACGCGCGTCAGCAGGCCGCGCGGAATGCGGTTGGTGAGCAGGAAGTTGAGGTCCTCCTGGGCGGCGATCCGGGTGAGCAGGGAAGGGTGGCGCGGAGGCGTCATCGGGATGTCATCCAGTTGTCGTACCGTGACGACGGAGGATTGCCTTGGAAACCAGCACCGTTGCGTACATCGTCGCCGCCCTCGGCGTCGCGGCCCTCGCGCGCAAGCTGCAATTGCGCCTGGAACTCTCGGCCGCGAAGCATCCGTCGCTGGCCGGCCACTCGCGCCTGGCACGCCGCATGGCGGCCCTCGTCCCGCACTACGAATACGACGAGCCGGAATTCTTTCGCGCCGACGACGCACCTGCCGATGTCGTCGAGCTGCGGCGGGCGGGCTTCATGCGCCTGGCAGCTCTTTACGCGGAGCGCTTCGCGAAAACGGCGCTGCTCACCCGCAAAGCTGAGGACGAGATCTCCGACCTGCAGTTCACCGACCGGTATCGTGTGCCCTTTCAGTTTCGCAGCCTGGTGCGCAAGCACTTGAAGAGCGGTTCCTTCGTCGACTCGTCCACCGGCGTGCAACTCACCGACATCGACGGCAATAAGCTCTATGACCTTGGCGGCTCCTATGGCGTCAACCTGTTCGGGTACGACTTCTACAAGGAGTGCATCGAACGCGGCGCGGCACGCGTGCACGCATTGGGTCCGGTGCTCGGCGCCTATCACCCCGTGGTCGCCGACAACGTCGCGCGCCTGCGCAGGATCTCCGGTCTCGACGAGGTGTCGTTCCACATGTCGGGCACGGAGGCAGTCATGCAGGCCGTACGCCTGGCCCGCTATCACACCCGTCGCTCGCACGTCGTGCGCTTCTGCGGTGCGTATCACGGCTGGTGGGGCGACGTGCAGCCGGGCGTCGGCAACCCGATGCCGGCCGAGAGCACCTACACACTCAAGGACATGGACGACATGTCGCTGCGCGTACTCGCCAGGCGCAAGGACATCGCCTGCGTGCTGGTCAATCCCTTGCAGGCGCTGCACCCCAACTCGGGCGCGCCAGGGGATTCGACGTTGGTTGACAGCTCGCGCCGGGCCCATTTCGACCGCGAGGAATACGGTGCCTGGCTGCGGCGTCTGCGTGATGTCTGCACCGAGCGCGGCATCCCGCTCATCTTCGACGAAGTGTTTGTCGGCTTCCGTCTGGCACCCGGCGGCGCGCAGGAGTACTTTGGCGTCCGGGCCGACATGGTCACCTACGGCAAGACGCTCGGCGGAGGACTGCCCGTCGGCGTGCTCTGCGGCAAGGCGGCGCTGATGAAGCGCTTCCAGGAAGACCGCCCGGCGGACATCTGCTTTGCGCGCGGAACCTTCAACTCGCACCCGTACGTGATGGGCGCGATGAACGAATTTCTGCTGCGTCTCGAGCGCAGCCCCGAGACCTATCGTCTTTATGACAATCTCGATGCGGTCTGGAACAGGCGCGCCGAGCGGTTGAACCAGCTCCTCAGCGACGCTGGCCTGCCCATGCAGGTGCGCAACCTGTCGACGATCTGGACCGTGTGCTACACGCGCCCATCGCGCTACAACTGGATGTTGCAGTTCTATCTGCGTGCGCAAGGACTCGCCCTCGGCTGGGTCGGCACGGGCCGGTTCATCTTCAGCCTCAATTACACCGACGCGGATTTCGAGGCCGTGGCCGAGCGGATCGTGGCAGGCGCGCGGGCGATGGACATGGACGGCTGGTGGTGGCACGGCGCCGAGCTGAGCAATCGAGCAATCAGGCGCCGCATCACGCGCGAGATGGTGCGCGCGCGCCTCGGCGGTCCACCGGTCAGTGCGATGCCACCGTCGCCGCCGGAGGCTCCGGCCGTTCCCCGCGGATGAGGTACAGCGGCGCCTTGTGGTAGAGCTTCACGTCGTGGAAGGGATCCGTGAGGATCTTCGTGCACCAGACAAGGCCGGTCTGCACGTCCTTGAGGTAGAACAGGTGCACCGTGCGGAACAGCAGCCCGCCGAGCCCCACGACGAGCCAGATCTCGCCGACGTGAGTCCAGAATTCAGCGGCGCCCGCGTGCGGGGTGAACACGCCGAACAACGTCGGCTCGAGCGCCAGCAGCAGCGGTGAAGCGACCCAGATCGCCAGCAACACGATCTTGCGGCGCAGGTTGTAACCCACCTTGATGGCTTCCTTGTACTCGTGGGTCGCCTGATTGACTGTGTCGTAGCCCTTGGGCTCGAAGAAGAAATGGCCGGCTTGGCGAGTCGTCATCGACACGAGCCACGCGACCAGTGCTGCGATCGCCGGATTGACAAACATCAGGACGTAGGAACAGAGAAAGCTCGTGGCACTCACCAGGTGCAGTGACTGGTTGACAAGGCTGTGGTGGTAGTAGCGGTGGTCATCCCAGCGCTGTGTGGCTAAAGCCTGCCGGAAGCTCGTCATGTGAGTCGACCTCGTGAATGAGCGATTCCGGCGGTGGTTTACAGGACATTCTTGACGGTGCGATTACAAAGACCGGAAATCGGCAGCAGGCCTCGGCCTGTGCCCGATTCGCGCAGGTGTCGTGCGGGCACCGTTGGGGTAACTGGACTGGAAAAAGCCAACGGTGCGATGCGCGATGAGAAGGCGTGTACTTCCAGCCGATGACTTGTCCGGCGAAGCGCCTTGGGGCCGCCGCGACGAGCTAGGCGGCGAGATAGAACGGGCCTTTACGAGGCGTCGGAACTCCAGTTACGGGTGGTCCGAGAATCGAACGAGCGTCGAGCACCATGCCGGCACCACGAATCAGTGGCCGCTTCGCGGTAGCAACAGGTCCTCTTGAATCGCTGGACTGAGGTCGCGATGCGGCCGATGGTCAAAGCACCAGTCGTCCGCATGAACATGTGGGGTCTTCTCGGCGCTGAGGTAATCGTACCGATGGCAGTTGCCGCGCAATGTTCCTGCCGAACGCATCGCATGAAGGATCGTGAACCAGCCACAGTTGGCGCATTGCGGCTCAGCGCGAGCGTCAATGCGGGCTGTGCCGCGGTCGAGCAATTGGGGCCGGACGGGCATGGCAGGGATCCGTTCGATCAAGAGTCCGCATCATACAGGTGGTGACATGGATGCAGACTGCGTCGTCCGTCGATCGTGGATCAACAGGCCGAAAACAGCTGGTTAGCGGGTGCACTAAAAGCGTCATCTGAGAATGTGGTCGTAAGTCACTGTGCAACCTCTGAATATTTCCTGGCCACTAATTGACCAGTGCAGGAAATACTTCGATTTCAAGGGGTGCGGTCCAAGAGGTGTAACTTTCTACACAACGTTATCCACAGAGTTTGTGGATAACAGCGGATGCCTTCCTGAGTGCTCAGTAGCCGACCCGTCGCGGCGCAGGAGGGACGCTGTCATCAGGCTGTAAAGATCAGGCGCCTAACCTCTCCGGACCGTGAAGCGAGGGGCGTCGTAGTGATCAGTCGTTCATCGGTCTTGGTCTACGTGTCGGCCATTGCGGCGATCATCTTGGCGGCCGTGGTCGCAGCGGTCTGGTTGGGTCAATGACTGCGGAGAGCGGCGATTGTCTCCGGAGACAAAAGGCGTGACGGATCGCCTGCTGGCTCGCTCGCTTGAATCGCTGCGAATCCTGCGCGCGGATGCCCTCGGGTTCGAGGCTGCGCACGCGGAATCGCTGGGGACGGTCGCGCCGTCTTACCGTAATAGCGCGAGGAACCTGCTGCACTATCTGAGCGTGCGACAGCGCGACCTTCGCCCACTGCAACTGGACCTGCACTCGCTGGGTCTTTCTTCCCTTGGCATACTTGAAGGCCACGTACTGGCCGCGATCAACGCCGTCATATCCAATCTCGAAGTTCTTGCGGGAGAAGATCCGGACCCCGCTCCGCAGCCACCCGCGACGTTTCAGACAGGCCCGATACTGCTCCACGATCACACCCGGCGCCTGTTCGGCCCTGCACCGCCGTCGCGGATCGTCAGGATCATGGTCACGATGCCAAGTGAGGCAGCGGACGATCCACAACTGATCGAGGATCTGCTCCGCGCTGGCATGGATGTCATGCGGATCAACTGCGCCCATGACGGGGTGGAAGCCTGGCGTCGAATGGCGTCTCACCTGCGACGGGCGGAGCGGATCGTCGGGAAGCCATGCCGCATTCAAGCCGACCTGGCTGGGCCGAAGCTGCGGACGGGGCCACTGCAATGCATCGGACACGTGCTTCGCCTGCGTCCCAAGTTCGATGCTCTGGGACGGATTGTGAAACCGGCGCGCGGGTGGTTCACGCCACAGGAAAGCCCAGAGCCCGGGCCAGACGATGCGGTTGCCGTACCCCTTGCCAGGGCAACGGGTGCCTGGCGACGTGGCAAGGCACTCATGACGGAGGATCTCCGGGGTCGTCGCCGCACCTTCAGGATCCTGGCCACCACCGATCGGTCACTGCTGGCTGAAGTCGATCGCGGCGTCTACTTGGCACCGGGCGCCGTGCTGGAAGCACAGGACGCCGAAGGCGCCACCGGACAACTCATCGTTGGCGGTCTCCCTGCGCTGCAAGAACGCATCGGTCTAAACGTGGACGATTCGCTGATCCTGACCCGAGATCCAATCCCGGGAATGCCCGCCACGGTCGATCCGCAAAGCGGCCGGCTAAGCCCAGCTCACATACATTGCACTTTGCCGGCTGCGTTCGAACACGTACGGCCGGGGCACAGAGTCTGGCTCGATGACGGAAAGATCGGTGGCATCGTACGGAATGCGTCGGACGGCACTATTGAAATCAACGTGACGCACGTGCCGCCTGGAGGCGGCAGGCTCCGGGACGAAAAGGGAATCAACTTTCCGGATTCCGATCTGAATCTGGGTGCCCTCACCGAAAAGGACCTCATTGACCTGCGGGAGGTCGTGGGGTTCGTTGACCTCGTAGCGCTGTCATTCCTGCGTACCGCCGACGACGTCGATCGGCTGCAGAAGGAACTGGCGGCGTTGGACGCGGCTCACATCGGTGTGGTGCTCAAGATCGAAAACGCTACCGCCTTCCGCAATCTGCCGCGGATCCTGTTGGCGTCGCTCACCTCCCCACCCGTAGGTGTCATGGTCGCGCGTGGCGATCTCGCCGTTGAAGTGGGATTCGAGCGGCTTTCTGAATTGCAGGAGGAAATACTCTGGTTGTGCGAGGCGGCACATGTGCCCGTGATCTGGGCGACGCAGGTCCTCGAGGGCCTCGCGAAAGGAGGCGCGCCGACCCGCGCGGAAGTGAGCGATGCCGTCATGAGCAGTCGCGCCGAGTGCGTCATGCTCAACAAAGGACCTAGAGTGGTTGAGACCGTCGCCTTTCTCTCCGACATCCTGGAGCGAATGGCGGAGCATCACGACAAACGAATGGCCCTCCTGCGACGGTTGTCTGTCTCCGAGTTCTAGCGATCAGTACGCCGGTTCGAGATCGGTGCGATCGGGCGGGGCGTCGCGCTCGTCGCAGCAAACCGCCAGGCTGCGCGTCGCGATCGGCATTAGCGGGTCACGGAGAATTCGTCCGTCTGTCATGAGTCTGACCGAAAGCAGGCGTGTACTTCGTGCGTGCACTTTGATGCACTGGCCGCAGACCGGCCATACGCGCAGTCGATCATCGCCAGTCGGACAACACGCGGAGGAATTCGTCATGAGAGCCAATAGACAAGGGTTTGGTGACTTGATCGGCGCTGTCGCCATTGCAGGTTGTGTGCTGCAGATGGCTTCTATCAGCGTGCAAGCCGATTCAATGCAGCAGGGCAGCACGACAGAGTCATCGCGCGTGGTTCTCGATGCTCCACGCAGGGTAGTGAACTACGGCGATCTGAATCTGTCGCGTCCCGAAGGGATCAACACGTTGGAGGCACGCATCAGGAGAGCCGTCGACAGCGTGTGCGAGCCATCAGGTGACAAGCGTCTCAGTCGAATTCACGTGGAGCGCGAGTGCCGAGATGCAGCTCTCGCCGACGCGATGGCGCAGGTTACTGCTCTGACTGTCCATAAAGGAGCAGGACCGTGACAAACGCAACGGAACAAGCCGGCGTGAGGCATGAGGAGAGCAGGTTGGGATACGTCGAGCAGGCCAGCGATCGCGGCAGGCGGGCAGGTGCGACTTGGGCCGACAAATCAGCTGAGTACCTCGAACTGAAGCGGCTGGCAGCGATCGCCGTGCACCGGGGGTTCGACGGCGAGCAGGCCGGATATAGGATCGTCAACACGATCCTTGGCGAGCGGCATCTAAGCACGAGGGAAGTTGCGGCATTTCTCGAGACCTTCGGCCTTGAGCATGATGACGCTGACGCTCAGAACCGGGAATACTGGCGGGGATTCTTACAGAGTGCGCTCGAAGCGTTCGAGGAAGTCGAGATCTAGCGTGTATTCCGATCAGATGGTTTACACCTCATTCCGGACACATGGTTAACAGTGTCGGACTCATCCCAGACCGGATGACAGCTCCGGGCTAGTCGGGCCCCTGCGCACCGGTGTCGCATCCGTTCGTTGGGCGTCTGACCGGCACGACCTGGCGCGAGTGCCTGGACCACTCGCGCAGGTCCTGCCTTAGTTTCGTCCCGTCGGTCCGGCCCGCATCAGAAACTGTAACGCAGGGTCACCCCATAGGTGCGAGGCTGATTGGTCAGATAGCCCACGCGCGCGCTGCGACCGCGTTCGCGGTCGATCGACAGGAACGCGCGATCACGGATTGACCTCAGGCCTGTGCTCCGCCCCGCCTGCCGCCTGGACCCTGCACCCGTTGCGGGAGGTCGTTTGATGTCACCCGGATCTTTCGCCGCCATTTCTAACTGGAGTAAGGTGCTTCGGCGGACTTTGCGCGGCAAGGCCCCAGTCACCGGGGCGTCTCGCCACTGCGAAGCGGGGGACGTCGGGTGACCAGGCAATCGAATCGGACTTCCTGAGGCAAGGAGTAACGTCGTGGCAGACGCTATGTGGGCATTGATCGGCGTCGCTGTCGGAGCTGGCATCACCGGGGTGGTCAACTGGGTCCAGCAGAGCCGGCAGTTTGCGCACGACAGGGAAATGTTCACCCTGAAGAACAAGAGTGCCGACATGGTGAAGGCGATCCTCGCCGAGATGCTCAATCACAGGCGCTACGTCGAACGCTCGTTCGAGGCGCTCAAGAAATCGGTGGGCGGATACTCGGACGAGGCGATCCGGCAGTTCCTGCACGAAATAGGGGCGAGGCGTACCGAACGGGATGATGGTGCGGAGGAATGGTGGTATCTGACATCGAGGCAGCAAGAGCGGGTTACCAGGCCCAGGCCGGGGCGGACTGAGGAACTGCCGCTATTTGAAAGCGACGAGCAGCGGAGTGAAGTGCCAGTCGAGAGGCTGGCGCCTGGTAATCAACAGGGCTGAATCCGTCGCGTGCAATCGGCTGTCGCACTCTCTGCCGATTCGCCGATTCGCCGATTCGCCGATTCGCGTCGAGCCGCGCCGCAGGCCGCTGACGCGATCCTGCTATAGTCGCCGCCGCTCCCGCCGAAGACTACGCATGCGCACCGCACTGGCCGCGACCTGGACCCTGCTGCTCGGCATGGCGCTGCTGATGCTTGGCGCCGGCTTGCAGGGCACGCTGGTCGGCCTGCGAGCAAGCCTCGAGGGATTTCCCATCCTGCTCGCGGGCGTCATGCTGGCGGCGTACTACCTTGGGTACATGGCCGGGTCGTTGATGACGCCCGTCCTGGTCAGGTCGGTCGGCCACATCCGCGTCTTTGCCGCGCTGACCTCGCTCGCTTCGGTGCTGATCCTGCTGCAGGGTGTCTTTGTCGCACCGTTGCCCTGGACGCTGGTTCGCATCGTCTTCGGATTCTGCTTTGCGGGCATCTACATCGTTGCAGAGAGCTGGCTGAACGACCGCGTCGACAATGAGCATCGCGGCCTGCT
Organism: Steroidobacteraceae bacterium; assembly: GCA_049687855.1. Taxonomy (GTDB): domain Bacteria; phylum Pseudomonadota; class Gammaproteobacteria; order Steroidobacterales; family Steroidobacteraceae; genus RPQJ01. The sequence goes on from JBAVJR010000310.1 coordinate 18,136, forward strand.
GCTGTCGCTGTACATGCTCGTCTGCTATGCAGGACTCGGCCTCGGGCAGTTGCTGCTCAACCTGGCCGATCCGCGCAGCACCGTGCTGTTCATCCTGGTATCGATACTGATATCGGTCGCGATGATACCGATGGCACTGACGGCAAGTGCGGCGCCCGAATTCAGCGTGCCGGTGCGGGTGCGCCTGCGCGACCTGTTCCACAGCTCGCCGCTCGGGGTGGTCGGCGTGGCGATGTCGGGCGCTGTCTCGGGCTGCCTGTTCTCGCTGGGAGCCCTGTACGCCGACGGCAACGGGTTCACGACGCTCGAGGTCTCACTGTTCATGGCCGTCGCCATTCTGGCGGGGTGCCTGACCCAGTTGCCTGTCGGGCGCATGTCCGACCGGATGGACCGGCGCAAGGTCGTTATCGCCGTCTGCCTGCTGGCAGCGGTCGGTGCAGGTGGCGCCTGGTGGCTGGAGGAGATCTCGCGGGTCGGCTTCTTCGCCATGGTGGCGGCGTACGGTGGCATGAGCCTGACCCTGTATTCGCTGAGCTCGGCCCACGTCAACGATCACGTGCCGGCCGATGCGCGGCTTGGCGCAAGCAGCACCTTGATACTCGTGAATGGCGCCGGTGCATTCATTGCCCCGATTCTGGTTGCCGCAATCATGCAGCTGATCGGCAACGACGCGTTCCTGCCGCTGCTGGCCGTCCTGCACGTCCTGCTTGCCGTCTATGCATTGTTCCGCATGGGCCGGCGCGCGCCTGTGCCGGGCGAGCAGAAGACGCCTTTCGTCGGCACGCCCCCGGGCACGAGTTCCAGCGGCGAACTGCTGGGTCATGCGTCGGATGGGGCGGAGGCGGTCGCAACAGGGCGGAGATCCTGACCGACGCGAGCGAGGGCGGGCGCGAGTGCGAAAGCGAAAGCACTGGGGTCAAGCCGCGCCGGCGCAAGGCGGTACATTCGAGTGAACGGGCAGATCCGAGCTGGGCAGATTGCATCACGAGTCTCTGCCGGCGCCCGCAGCCGGAGCTCTGGATCCAGGGCGAACGCCAGGTCCCGGAAGTAGGTCTCGGTGATCCCCACGTCGCCCCAGGCGCCCCACTGATCGATCTGCACCCCGATCTGGTTGTAGCAGTCTGCGACCTGCCGCGCAGAACCCAGGCCGGCATCTCCGGCAGGCTCGCAGGTGCACCAAGGTCACGACTTGCTTGCGACTCGTGACTGATCGACTGGCGCATCCGTGGGGCCTGTCACGCCCGCGCGCCGCAGGGATACTGGGCACCACTTCCTCGC
>JBAVJR010000311.1:0-5634 GCA_049687855.1 Steroidobacteraceae bacterium
CCGTAGCACGTGCCAACCCGCACCGTGACGCGGGCATCGTGCGGCTGAGCTATCGGCCAAGGCGATCGCGCCCCGCGGGGGCAAGCAAGGGTGCGACCGGGATTGCGCTCGTCGGCAAGGGCATCTGCTTCGACACGGGTGGTATCAACCTCAAGCCACATCGCAGCATGTACACGATGCACGGCGACATGCAGGGCAGCTCCGTCGCGGTCGGCACGCTGCTCGCGCTGACACGGCTGGCGGCCTCTTATCCGATCGACTGCTGGCTCGCGATCACCGAGAACGAGATCGGTCCGAACGCGTTCCGCCCGCAGGACGTCGTGCGCGCGCTCAATGGCGTGACCATCCAGGTCGTGCACAGCGACGCCGAGGGCCGCATGGTGCTGGCGGATACGCTGACGCTCGCCTCGCGCGAAAAGCCGCGTTTCGTGCTCGATTTCGCGACGCTGACCGGCGCCTGCGTCAACGCCCTGACCGATCGCTACGCCGGCGCGTTCACCAATCGCGCGGGCCTGCATGACTGGCTGCAGCAGACTGGACGCCACAGCGGCGAGCGCGTCTGGTGCTTCCCGATGGACGAAGACTTCGATAAGGAGCTCGAGTGCCCCGGCGCCGACGTCCTGCAGTGCACGCTCGAGAGCAAGGGTGACCACATCCTGGCGTCGCGCTTCCTGAGCCGGTTCGTCGAGGCGTCGGTGCCGTGGGTGCACGTCGACCTCGCCCCGTCGGAACGCAAGGGCGGCCTCGCCCACGTGCCGACCGAGATGACGGGCTTTGGCGTGCGCTACGCCGTGCACCTGCTGGGCGACGCCGACGCACTCGACGCACAGTTGCGGTCCCTGGCGTGAGCCCCGCCCCGCAGACGCTGACGTTGCGCCGGCCCGACGACTGGCACCTGCATGTGCGCGACGGCGCGCAACTCGCGGCCGTGGTGCCCTTCACCGCAAGGCAATTCGGCCGCGCGCTGGTGATGCCGAACCTGCAGCCGCCGATGACGACCACGGACGCGCTCGCGGCGTATCGCGCGCGCATCGTGGCCGCCGTCCCGGCCGGCCTCGCTTTCGAGCCGCAGATGACGCTGTACCTGACCGACAGCACCTCGCCCGACGAGATCCGCAAGGCGCAAGCCAGCGGCTTCGTCGTCGGCGCGAAGCTCTACCCCGCGGGGGCCACGACGCATTCCGATGCCGGCGTCACCTCGATAGATAAGGTGTGGCCCGCGCTCGAAGCGATGGCCGAGCACGGCCTCGTGCTGCAGGTGCACGGTGAAGTCACCGAGCGCGGCGTCGATGTCTTCGACCGCGAGCACGTCTTCATCGACCGCGTGCTGAGCCGCGTCGTCGAACGCGTGCCGCGCCTGAAGGTGGTGTTCGAGCACATCACGACGCGCATAGCCGTGAAGTTCGTGCAAGGCGCCCGCCCGGGCGTCGCCGCCACGATCACGCCGCAGCACCTGCTGTTGAACCGCAACGCGCTGTTCGATGGCGGCATCCGCCCGCACCACTACTGCCTGCCGGTCCTGAAGCGCGAGCAGGATCGCGCGACCTTGCTCGCGGCGGCGACCAGCGACGACCCGCGCTTCTTCCTGGGCACCGACAGCGCGCCGCACGCCCGGCACGCCAAGGAAGCCGCCTGTGGCTGCGCCGGCATATTCTCGGCTCACGCGGCCATCGAGTTGTACGCAGAGGCCTTCGAGGGCGCTGGCCGCCTCGACCGCCTCGAGGCTTTCGCGTCCGAGCGCGGGGCCGATTTCTACCGGGTGCCGCGTAACGCAGGCACGCTCACCCTGCGCAGGGAATCCTGGACCGTGCCGGACAGTTACTCTTTCGGGCCTGCAGGCGACCGGCTGGTTCCTTTCCGCGCCGGTGCCACGCTCGCGTGGCGCATGCTGGACCCGGCATGACCGAGGACTTCGAATCGTACGAGCTCACCGAACCGCGCATCGCCGACCGGTTCCGCGGCTTCCTGCCGGTCGTGATCGACGTCGAGACGGGTGGCTTCAATCACCAGACCGACGCGCTGCTCGAGATCGCCGCAGTGATGATAGAAATGACGCCGATGGGGGAACTGCGGCCGGGCGTGACGCACCGCTTCCACGTGCAACCGTTCCATGGCTCGCGCATGGATCCGGCATCGCTCGCCGTGAACGGCATCGACCCGCATCACCCCCTGCGGCCGGCACTGCCCGAGAAGGAGGTGCTGACGCAGCTGTTTCGCGAAATCCGCAAGGAAGTCCGCGAGCGTGAGTGCACGCGCGCCGTGCTCGTCGGGCACAACGCGTCGTTCGACCTCAATTTCCTGAATGCGGCGATTGCGCGCACGGACATCAAGCGCAACCCGTTCCATCCGTTCTCGAGCTTCGACACGGCGACGCTCGGCGGCGTCGCATTCGGCCAGACGGTGCTGTCACGGGCGATCGTGGCCGCAGGTCTCGCGTGGGATCCGGATGCCGCGCATTCGGCGATCTACGACGCCGAGCGCACGGCTGCGCTGTTCTGCATCATCTGCAACAAGTTCCGCAGCCTGTACGAAGATGCGTGCGAGCGCGCGCCGCAGCTCACCCAGCGTGAGCCGCCCCAGGCAGACGAGGGGACGGCGTAGGGGCAAGGCCCGCCCGCGGGATCAACCAGCGCGGGCGGCCCGGGCGCGCACGACTCAGGCCGGCTTCACCGTCGCGCCGGCTTCGGTCAGCACCTGCTGTAACTCGCCCTTCTGGAACATCTCCGTGAGGATGTCCGAACCGCCGAGCAGCTCGCCCTTCACGTAGACCTGCGGGTACGTGGGCCAGTTCGAGTAGCGCTTGAGCGCCTCGCGCAGTTCCGGGTCTTCGAAGATGTTCACGTAGGCGAACTCCGCGCCGCACGCTTCGAGCGTGCGCACGGCCGAGGCGGAGAAACCGCACTGCGGAAAGTCGGGCGTGCCCTTCATGTAGAGCACGACCGGGTTCGACTTGAGCTGTTCCTGGATCCGCTGAGTAACGTCCACGTCCTTACCTCTCGGCCGCAAGACGCAGCCAGTTGTCCGGCGCCAGCGCCGGCCTTGCCAATGACATCAGAACGCAGCCGGCGTTCCGTTCTCCCCGAACCCGATCAGTTCGCAGGGACGGGACTGGCCGTTGCGGCCTCCTGCTGACGGACACGCTCCAGGCGCGCAATGACCTGCCATTGCTCGGCAGCGCTCATCCGGCCCCACCGCGCAATCTCATCCAGCGTGCGCCCGCAACCGATGCAATTCCGTGCGGTATCGAGCACGCAGATGTTCAAACACGGTGAAGCTGGTGCAACCTGGGTCATGAAGCCTCCTGCGCCTGCCGCGCAGGACATTGAATTATGGGGTGCCGTCGCCTATTCTTCAAACTCATTCCAAGGTGCCGTGGGAGCGGTAAGCTCCGGTATCAAAAAGACTTTTTCCTGAGGAATCCGTACCCATGAACCCATTGACCACCGTTCGCGGCGCCATCACGACCGGTTTCGCGGTAGCCATCGTGCTCGCACTGCTGATTTCGCCCACCACTTTCCATGAGCTGGGCCTGGCCCGCTGGCTGCACATCCTGGCCGGCATCACCTGGATCGGCCTGCTGTACTACTTCAACCTGGTGCAGATTCCCGGCCTGGCCGCTGCCGCAGCGGACAAGGGCGGCCCGGGCGGCGCCGGCATCAGCAAGTACATCGCCCCGGTCGCGCTGTTCTGGTTCCGCTGGGCGGCGCTGGCCACGTGGCTCACGGGCGCCTGGTACCTCGCGCGCTCGGGTAACTTCCTGGGCTCGTTCGCGCTCGGGATGCTGAGCGACCCGGTCAACTACTACCAGCTCGTGATCGGCATTGGCTCCTGGCTCGGCACCATCATGCTGTTCAACGTCTGGGTGCTGATCTGGCCCAACCAGAAGAAGGTGCTCGGCATCGTAGCCGCGACGGACGAGGAAAAGGCCGCTGCGCGCAAGACAGCGATGCTCGCTTCGCGCACGAACTTCGTGCTGTCGATCCCGATGCTGCTGTGCATGGGTTCGGCCACGCACGGCCTGCCGTTCTGACCACGATCGCCACCACGCACACGCCCCGCTCCCACGACCCGAACGCGGCGATCCTCCTGCCCGGGGATCTCCGCGAGACCGTCGCCGCCGCGCTCAAGGAAGACGTCGGCAGCGGCGATCTCACGGCGGCGCTGGTGCCGGCCGGCCGCCTGGGGCGGGCAAAGGTGATCACACGGGAAGCGGCGGTGGTCGCGGGCCGGCCGTACGTCGACGAAGTGTTCCGGCAGGTGGATCCTGCGGTCGTCGTCGACTGGCAGGTGACCGACGGCGACGCCGTGGAACCCGACCAGTTGCTGTATCGGCTGTCCGGTCCGGCGCGCTCGCTGCTGACCGGCGAACGGACTGCGCTCAATTTCCTGCAGGTGCTGTCGGCGACGGCAACCGCCACGCGGCGCCACGCCGACGTCCTGCGCGGATTGCCGTGCCGCGTGCTCGATACGCGCAAGACGTTGCCGTGCCTGCGCAACGCGCAGAAGTACGCCGTGCGCTGCGGCGGCGGCGTCAACCACCGCGTGGGCCTGTATGACGGCATCCTGGTGAAGGAGAACCACATCCTCGCGGCCGGATCGATCGGCGCCGCCGTGGCGGCGGCCAAGGCCTCGCCCGCGAAGGTGATGATCGAAGTGGAAGTCGAGTCGCTCGACGAGCTGCGCCAGGCGCTCGATGCCCGTGTCGACATGGCGCTGCTCGACGAGTTCTCGCTCGCTGACCTGCGGGCCGCTGTCGCGCTCAACCGCTCGCATCCGCACGGACCGATCAAGCTCGAGGCGTCCGGGGGCGTCACGCTCGAGACGCTGCGGGCCGTGGGCGAGACTGGCGTGGATTTCGTCTCGGTCGGTTCGCTGACGAAGCACGTGCGGGCCATCGACCTGTCGATGCGTTTCGAGTACGCGGACTGAACGAGCACTTCGCCTCGTTGCGGAAGATGGCGACGATCCTCGCGTCCACCCCCGGGATGTGGCGGCGCAGGTCCTTGATCGGGTGCGAAACGAGCGGGCCGCCGGCAAACGCCCGCACGGCGATCAGGCTCGCGCTGCCCTCGGCGAACTCGAGCACCTGCAGGGCCTCCGGGAACTCGATCAGCTTCAGCAGGTAGTCGGTGACCGTCTGTTCCGGAAAGATCACGTGCGAGGCGCGGAAGCCGCCCTCGCCGATCAGCGTCGGATGCTGCTGCAACTCGACGTTGCGCACGCGCGCAATGCGGGTCGGGATGTTGTAGAGGTCGGCCGCGACCTTGCATGCCACGAGGTTGATCTCATCGCCGGCCGTGACGGCGATCAGCATGTCGGCATCGTCGGCGCCTGCCTGATGCAGCGTCGACGGCAAGGCCGCGTTGCCGACGAGGCCGCGCAGGTCGAAGCGGTCCTGCAGCTCGGCGACGCGAGTGGCGTCGGTGTCGATGACCGTGATGTCGTTCGCTTCGGAGACCAGGGCCTCCGCTACCGACGATCCGACGCGGCCGGCCCCGACGATGATGATCTTCATAATTGGGTCGTAGACGACGCCGGCGACGCTGACCTAATCCTCGTAATCGTCCCGCTGCACGTACACCCGCGGCTCGTTGGCCGCGTCGCGGGCCTCCACGACCGGCGGCAGCTCGACCG
>JBAVJR010000312.1:0-2797 GCA_049687855.1 Steroidobacteraceae bacterium
GGATGGCCTGGGGGAGCAGGGGGAGTGCGTCCCAGGCCACCCGGCAAGTTCCGACGGGTTCATGTGGCGGGAGTCGCAGGGGGAGTGCACCCCAGGCCACATCAGTGAAGCCGTTGGACGATGTCGAGACTACGTCCGATGCTGCGGTGCGACAAACGAAGTCTCATCAATCGATGGATGACCTCTGGTCACCCTCCGGCATCCGGAGTCATGCCGGAACCTGGAACTCCGCGATCGACCACTCGACGAGTGCGCGGACTTCCGAACGCTCGAAATCATCGCGCCTGGCCACGAGGTAGTACGCCTCTTCCCCGCTCAGGTCGAACCCCTCGATGTGCACCAGCGCCCCACGTTCGAACCATGGCTGGCAGACGATCGCAGGCACCAGCGCGATCCCGCCATCGCGCTCCGCGGCGCGCGCGACGGCCACCATGCTGTCGAACTCGACCACGTTGCTGACGCGGCGCAGATCGAGCCCGACCTGGTTGAGCCAGAGATCCCAGACGTCGTTGCGGAAGCTGCGGTGCATGATCAGGGTCTGGCCGTCGAAGGCGCGGGCGTCGAGCTTGCCGGCCATCGATCTGGCGACCTTCGGCGATGCCGCCGCCACCAGGCGCAAGGGCATGAGACGCACGACTTCGACATCCCCGTCCGTGGGCGGGCTGCCCGACAGGACGATCGAGACATCGGTGAACCCTGAATGCTGGCCGGGGCGAGGGTCGTGGGTGTCGACCTGGATGTCGATGCCAGGATGGTGCGCGTGGAAAGCGGGCAAGCGTGGCGCGAACATTTCACTGGCGAAGAACGGCGGCATCACGATCGTCAGCTGTCGCCGGGCGCCGGACGTATTCCGCGTGCGTTCGATGGCCGTGCTCAGGGCGCCCAGGGCCGGCTCGAGGTCATCCAGCAGTTGCCGGCCAACGGGTGTCAGCACCACCGAACGCGTCCGCCGCTGGAACAGCGTGACGCCGAGCTGTTCCTCGAGTTCCTTGACCTGGTGGCTGACGGCCGAAGGCGTCAGCGACAGACGGTCTGCCGCATCCTTGAAACTCGAGTGGCGAGCCGCGAGACAGAAAGCTCGCAGCAGCCGTAGAGGCGGCGTCCTGGTCTGGGCAACCATGTCCATTCCGTTCGTTGCGAAGACGACGGGCAACTTGCGTGCCAGCCGGAACGAACTGGCTAAAAGTCATCAAAAACAGAGGGATATGAGACGCCGGCGGGCTTTGTTCTGCGCGTGCCAGATCCCATGCGCACGATTATAGCGCGGGTACGCCGGTGGCCTGCACGGGACCGTGCGCCGTTTCGGGCGCCTCTTCAGTCCCGCCCGGCGGCGTAGACCGTTGCCCGCCCCAACCGGGCGTTCAGCTGCTGACTCCGGGATCGAGTCGCGCCATCAGCAGGGCGTCGTAATCGACGTCGTCCACGCGCATGTAGTTGCGGCAGGTGCCTTCGTCGACGAAGCCGAACCGTCGATAAAGCGCGATGGCCGCAGAGTTGTCCGAGCGCACGATCAACTCGGACCGCCGGATCCCGCGCGCCGGTGCCAGTCCGAGCGCGGCCTTGAGCAGGCGGCTCCCGATACCCTGGTTCCGGCAGGCCGCGACGACCCCCATGCCGAGCACGGCGGTGTGCCGCAGGGCCGGTGCCGCCTTCGGTCGCAGGTCGCACCAGCCGACTACCCGGTCATCCGTCACCGCCACCACGTGCACCGCACCAGCCTGCAGGCTGGCGAGCACGAACCGGCGCGTGCGCCAGAACGACGGCGCCTCGAGCATCGCGAGGTAGCGGCGTTCCTTCGCGACGCAGTCCAGTGCGGCGTGGAAGCCGGCGATGTGCTGCCGGCCGATCGGTACGATCTCGATCCCTGCCGCCGTCGATGTGGCCGCCGTGGGCCAGGACACGCTGCTCATGCGCGCATCCTCGCATGGGGCACCCCGCTGCGTCGTCGGTCAGCAACCTGCCGCCCGATCTCTTATCCTTCGCGCACCATGAATGCTCCTCTCAACGATGGCCCCGCGCTGGCACGCGCCGCGGCCGACGCTCTCCGCCGCGGCGATGCCCGTGCCGCCCGCGATCTTTTCATGCAGGCGGCGCAGGCCGGGCAGGCCGACGTAGGCGTCATGCTGGGGCTCGCCTACTCGTGCCGCTCGTTGCAGGACTGGGGCGGCATGGGCGCATCGGCCGATCGCGTCCTCGCGCTCGAGCCGCGCAACCTGCGCGCCCTGGTGATGAAGGGCGACAGTCTCGAACACAATGGCGACACGAGAGCGGCCTCTGCCTACTACCAGGCCGCATTGCGTTCGGCACCGCCGGCCGACAAACTGCCGCCCGACCTGCTGCAGGAATTGCGCCGCGTCCAACGCGTGAGCGAGCAGTTCGCGAAGCGCTACGAAGAGCACTTGCGTTCGTGGCTCAGGGAGCGAGGCTTCGACGAATCGCAGACCAATAGCCGCTTTGGCCAGTCGCTCGACATCCTGGTGGGGCGCAAGCGCGTCTACCTGCAGGAGCCGCGGTATTTCTATTTCCCGCAGCTGCCGCAGAAGCAGTTCTACGATCGCGCGGATTTCCCGTGGCTCGATGCGGTCGAGGCGGCGACGGACGACATCCGTGCGGAGCTGCAAGGCGTGTTGCAGGACGCCGCCGCCTTCACGCCGTACGTGCAGGGCGACCGGAACCGCCCGCACTCGGATCAGATGGGGATGACCAACAATACTGCGTGGACTGCGTTCTATCTCTGGCAGAACGGCGTGCTGAACGAAGCCAACGCAGCGCGCTGTCCGCAGACGCTGGCCGCGCT
>JBAVJR010000313.1:0-7723 GCA_049687855.1 Steroidobacteraceae bacterium
GCATCCGCCGCGCGATTGACCCTGACCACCGTGTTGATGGCGTTGGTCGGGTCGGGCTGCAGCGAGGAATCCTCGGCGCCGTTGAAGCCGGTGAGCGTGTAGACGACGCCGGCGGAGTCGAAGGTGAGGTCCGTGAACGGACCGACGGGCAGACCGCCACCGCCGATGAACGTGATGTCGTCGAAGTAATGCGTCTGGGCGCCGGCCGTGGCGCCGGCCACCCCGAAGTTGAAGAAGATGATGAATCGGTCGTAGTCGAAGTCCGGGTTCAGAGCGGGACTGCCGGGCGCGGAATTAACGAAGTCGAATGTCAGCGTCTCCCAGGCGTTGGCGACCGTGGTGACTGCCTCGGTCTCCACGGAGCGCGCGGAATTGCCCGAGTCCTCGACTTTCAGCCGTACGCGGACGCCCGCGGCGGGTGAGTACACGCGCACCGTCATGCGCGTGTTGGACGCGTCGAACGGCATGATCCCGATCGACAGGTAGGTGGTACCGACGACGGTCCCCGCAAAAGTCGCGGCATTTGCCGCGCGGTTGACCCGCACCACCTTGTTGGCGCCGCCGGCCGGATCCGCCACGACCTGGGAATCCTCAGCGCCCTCGAAACCCGCGAGCGTGTAGTTCACCGATGACGAGTCGAAGGTCACCGTGGAAAATGGCGGCGGGTTGTAATAGCCGGCACCCTCGTACACGTTCGACTTGCAGGCCGGGCCCGCAGGCGTGCCGCACAGTACGTAACGGGGGTTCCTCTGCAGGTCCCACAGGCCCCAGCCATCGTCGATGCCTTTCCACGTCTCATCGAACGCCTCAAAGTAGAAGACCATGCCGGGACCGCCGGCCGATCCTTGCCAGGCTGAATAACGGCCCGGGCCGCCGTACAGCAGGTCGTAGTACCACTTAACGTTCTCGGGGCGTGCCGCGTAGAACTCGATCTCGGACGCCGGAGTGGTCTGGCGGTCCTTCCAGCCGGTCTCGGTGACCATGATCGGCATCGTGTCGCCGACGGTTACCGTCACGCCTCCGGCACCGACGTACTTGTATTGCACGACCTCGTTGAACCAGCCCTTGGCCGTGGCCAGCGACGCCTCCATCATGGCCTTCGCTCGGTCCGGACCCGCCGCTGCGCCGGTCTGCCGCCAGTCCCAGAAGGTGTAGCTGATCGGGTACATGTGAATCGCAGCGAAATCGATCAACGGCAGGATCGTGTCAGGCTTCACCACGACCCGGTCGCCAAAGGCAACAGACTTACCGGCGTAGAAAGTCCAGTCGTCGTCGGCGGTGACCGGCTGCGTCACCTGGCTGCGGATCGTCCTGATGTAGCTTTCGAGGCACGCCAGGGGCATGAACTTCGAATAGAAGGAAGTCTCGTTGCCGACGCTGATCGTGACGACGTTGGGATACTTCGCGAGCTTGCTGATCAAGTAGGCGATGTTGCTGTCGTTCTTGGTGTCGCTGCACGACGTCAGGCCACCCAGGCTGGTCCCGAGCTGGAACTTCATGTCGGGGTAGTTCTGGGCCGCCAGGCGCAGAATCTTTTCTGCCACCACATCGGTCGCTGGCGGCTCGGAGCCGAACAATCGCAGCAGGTTGAAACCGGCCGTGTTCAGCAGCGTGAGGTCCTGCAGTATTTCGGCCTCGCTCGGCACCTCTGAGGTCCTCGGGCCCCCAGCGGTCCGATACGGGCTGTAGTTGACCGCCTTGCCGTTGCTGTAGATCGCCGGCAGCGGCCGTCGCGTGAAGGTATAGGGCGCGCAGTTCACGGTCACGGTCTTCACGTTGCCACTTGCGACGCCGGAGCCGTTCGTCACCGCGCAGGTCTGGCCGGCGGGCTGCGAGGCGACCAGCACGACATAGTCGCTGCCGTTGGCGATCTGCAGCGGGAACTCGAAGGAGCCGTTGGCGGGGACGGTGAGCTTGTCGCCGCCGTTGTTCCAGAGGGCGAGGGTGCCTCCGCTCAGCCCCGAAACGCTGCCGCCGACCGTGACGTACGGGCTGTCGTCCTTCCAGTTCTGGCTCGAGCCGCAGGCCGCGAGCGTGAGGGACGCGGCGAGTACCGCAAGGCGCCGCAACGGGCCCATTGTCGAGTTGACGCTCCGCATGATGTTCACCGCTTGTACGAACTGGAGAATTGATATCGGCGCGGCAGACGGCCCTGGTCGCTGGACCACGCATCCTGCAACTGGAAGTTCGGTCCGGCTCATCTGCATCCACCCCTGTCGCCGCCTGGCCGCGGTCTGCAGCGGATCGAGACGCCGAAAACGGCGTTTCAACTGGCGATCGCGACGATTCTGAAAGCGCTTGCAGAAACTAGCCGAGCCCCTGCATCCTTGTCAATCGCGGATCCATGCGGTGGCCGCCTGCCGGTGGCATGACTCAAGGTCCTGTTGCGGTGCGGCAAGCATCATCCGGGGACCCGCTCGCATCACCCACGCCTGGCACGCCAAGGAGTCGAGGAATGCGTCGATCAGAACTGGAGCGTCGTGCTGCCGCTGCTGCAAACGGCTCGACCGTGACCCTCGAGATGGTCGCCAGGGAAGCTGGCGTTTCGCCTAGCACGGTCTCGCGCATCCTCAACGGGACCGCACGCGTCCGCGAATCCAAGGTGCGGGCCGTCGAAGCCGCCATCGCCAAGCTGCAGTTCATGCCGAACCCGGTGGCTCGCTCACTGGCGGGCGGCAAGTCGATGAGCGTCGGTGTCGTGACTCAGGCCATCGACAGCCCGTTCTACGGTGTGGCGCTGGCGTCGATCGAGAAGGGCCTGCTGCGGGCCAATTACTCCCCGCTGTTCGTCAGCGGACACTGGCGTGAAGGCGATGAACGGCGTTGCGTCGATCACCTGCTGAGCAGACGCGTGGAAGGCATCATTCTGCTGACCAGCCGCCTTTCGGACGAGGAACTCATCAACCTCGCGCGCAGCGTGCCGCTGGTCGTGACCGGCCGGCGCATCGAAGGTGAACGCCTGTATTGCCTGGACTCTGACAGCACGATCGGCGCGCGCCTTGCAACCGACTACCTGGTTGGGCAGGGGCACCGCCGGATCGCGTTCATTTCGGGGCCGCCGGACCATCCGGATGCGTTGCAGCGGCTGGATGGGTACAAGGCGGCCCTGGCCGCCCGCAGGATTCCGTTCACGAAAAGGCTGGTCGCCGCCGGCGATTACCTGGAGTCAAGCGGACAGGCGGCGATCAACGCGCTGCTCGACGCGCGGGTTGAATTCACGGCCGTTTTCGCGGCGAACGACCAGACCGCCTATGGCGCGATGCTCGCGCTGCACCACCGCGGCCTCAAGGTGCCACAGGATATCTCCGTGGTGGGCTTCGACGACTTGCCGACGTCGGCGTTCATGATCCCGCCGCTCACCACAGTCCACAGGTTTACCGACGAGATCGGTGACGGTGCGGCCGAGGCGATGATCGACCTGATCGAGCGACGAACTCCCCAGGCCAGGACTTCTGCGCCGATGCTCGCGATTCGCGAATCGACCCGTCCTTTGCGCGGCTGAACGGCCCAGTCGGCACTCGATGGCCATCATCGGGGAGACCTGGCGCCGTCATGACCGGGATGCGGGTTGAGTGATTCGCACGCGGGATGACTGCCGCGTCGCAGCAATATCTCGGGCGTGCCGCTGTTTGACACGACCAACAACGGCTGTGCTAGATTTCATCGTGAAAGCGCTTTCGCAAACCGCACTCGAGCAGTTGCACCGAGGGCGCCAGGGAAAGTCGCGGTCAACTCATTCGGACTCGACCGACCCGCTGATTGCGATTGCCGCAAACGACCCTCCATGCTGATGAAAGCTGACGAACATCCGGCGTACGCGCCGCCCGGCCCGGAAGCCGACGACCTCGCGCAGCGCTTTCCCGGGAACTTCGTCTGGGGCGTGGCGACCAGCGCCTACCAGATTGAGGGCGCCGCGCACGAAGATGGCCGGGGCGATTCGATCTGGGATGAGTTCTGCCGCCGGCCAGGTGCGATCAAGGATGGCAGCAGTGGCGAGCGCGCATGTGATCATTACCACCACGTCTCCGAGGACATCGGGTTGATGGCCGGCCTGGGCGTCAACGCTTACCGGTTCTCGCTCGCATGGCCACGCGTCCAGCCCCTCGGCGCGGGGAAGTGGAATGAGAAAGGCTTTGAATTCTACGACCGACTGCTAGACGGACTGCTCGAGCGAGGCATTGCACCGTATCTCACGCTCTATCACTGGGACCTGCCGCAGGCGCTGCAGGAAGGCGGCGGCTGGCTCGATCGCGACACCGTCGGTCGGTTCGCAGACTATGCAGCAGAGGTCGCGCGCCGCTTTGGCAGCCGTGTGGCGGCAATCGTCACGCACAATGAACCGTGGGTCGTCGCGATCCTCGGTCACGAGGCAGGCACCTTCGCGCCCGGCCTGAAGAGCCAGAAATCGGCGATGCAGGTCGCGCATCACCTTCTGCTGAGTCACGGCCTCGCATTGCAGGCGATGCGGGCGCAGCACTGCACTGCGCCGCTCGGCATCGTGCTGAATCAATCGCCCATTCACCCTGCCACGGATTCGCCGCAGGACCTTGCCAGGGCGCGTCTCGATGACGGGCTGACGATCCGCTGGTACATGGATCCACTGCTGCGCGGCTGCTACCCGGAGGATGTGCTGGCGTTCCTCGGCGAGGATGCGCCGCAGGTTGCGCCGGGGGACATGGAGGCCATCCGGCAGCCGCTGGATTTCCTAGGCATCAACTACTACACGCGCAACCTCTCCGGCACCGGAGCGCCGCTCGACCGCGTCGAGTCCGGCAGAGAAGTCACGGATATGGGTTGGGAGGTATTCCCGGGCGGACTGTCGGAGCTGCTCATGCGGTTGCAGGCCGACTATCTGCTGCCTCCGCTCTATATCACGGAGAACGGCGCGGCCTACCGGGATCGCCTCGTGGACGGACGGGTCGCCGACGCCGACCGCATTCGCTACCTGCAGTCGCACATCGCCTCGCTGGCAGACGCGCTCGAGAGCGGGGTCGACGTGCGCGGCTACTTCGTCTGGAGCCTGATCGACAATTTCGAGTGGGCGGACGGCTACACCAAGCGCTTCGGGCTCGTCTACGTCGATTACGCGACACAGCGCAGGACACTGAAGGACAGCGCGCTCTGGTACCGGGCGTTCTGTTCGCGGGCCAGGGCCGCAGCAGGCGGCGGATCGCGAGCCACGACGGGGCAGGGCAATGCCAGGTAAGCAAGCACGATGGAAGCTCGTCTGGAGCGACGAGTTCGACCGTGGCGAGATCGACCCGACCAAGTGGGACTTCGAACTCGGCAACGGGTTCTTCGACTACAAGACCCACCAGTGGGTGCCCGGCTGGGGCAACGAGGAACTGCAGTACTACACGCGCGATCCGCAGAACGTCTCGGTCCGGGACGGTTTCCTGTACATCCGCGCCCTGAAGGAGTCACTGCACGGTTGCGGCTACACGTCGGCGCGGATCAGGACGCGCAAGCGTGACGGCACGCCGCTGTTCAGCAAGCGCTACGGCAAGTTCGAGTTCCGCGCGAAAGTGCCGCACGGCAAGGGCTTGTGGCCCGCGATCTGGCTGCTGCCCGAGCACGACCAGTACGGCGGATGGGCGGCCTCCGGCGAGATCGACGTCATGGAGATCGTCGGCGAGAAACCGTACCAGTACCTGGGCACGATCCACTTCGGGTCGACCTTCCCGAAGCGCGAGCTCGTCACGCACGTGCACGAGTTTCCGGCCGGAGAGTCGGTGGGGGATTTCCACGTCTATGCCGTGGAGTGGGAGCCGGGCGAGATCCGCTGGTTGGTGGACGGCAAGGTCTGGGCCACGCAGACGTTCTGGTGGAGCTGCAGCAAGCTGCGCAACGGCAAGGGCGTCGTGGCGCGCAGCAGCGCGGACCTGAATCCGTGGCCTGCACCGTTCGACCAGCCGTTCTACATCGTGATGAACGTCGCCGTCGGCGGCAACTTCCCGGGCGTGCCGAACCCGGCGACGCAGTTTCCCGCCGAACTGGTCGTCGACTACGTGCGCGTCTACGACCGTGTGGATGGTTACGGCGAGCCCGCGCCGCGCGGCAAGGGCCGGCTGCCGTACCAGAAGAAGCGCTGAACAGATCGCGCCGGAGCGGCGCGTCGGGGGATGCTGTGAAGACCGAAAACACCAAGCTTTCCGTGTCCGAGAAATTCGGCTACGGGCTCGGCGACCTGGCGTCGAACATGTTCTGGCAGATGTTCGCGATCTTCATGGCGAAGTTCTACACGGACGTGTTCCTGCTCGGCGCCGCCACGATGGGGACGATGATGCTGGTGACGCGGGTCGCCGACGCGTTCTTCGACCCGATGATCGGTACCATCGCCGACCGTACCCGGACCCGCTGGGGGCACTTCAGGCCGTATCTCATCTGGATGGCGATCCCGATGGCCGCGACCGCGGTCCTCGCGTTCTCGGCGCCGGACCTCGACGGCACGGCCCGCACGGTCTACGCCTACGTCACCCTGATGCTGATGATGATCGCCTACTCGTCGATCAACATCCCGTACTCGGCGCTGCTCGGCGTGCTGACTCCGGATTCCAAGGAGCGCACCAGCGTCACCTCTTATCGCTTCGTGATGGCGCTGATTCCGGTGTTCATCATCGTCAACCTGACCCTGCCGATGGTGCGGTATTTCGGCGGCAGCGACACGTCGGCCTACGGCTGGCAGATGACGATGCTCGTCTATTCGGTCTTCGCGGTGCTGCTCTACTTCGCGACGTTCGCCATGACGCGCGAGCGGGTGCAGCCGCCGCCGAAGCAGGAAACATCGGTGGCGGCCGATCTCAAGGACCTGCTTCGCAACCGGCCCTGGGTGGTCCTGTGCGGCGTCGGTATTGCGGCGCTGACATTCGGCAACATCCGCAACACCGTCACCATCTATTACTTCGACTACGTGGTGCCGAACGGCAGCGGGTATTTCGGTCCCGTGCTGACGACCGGTGCGATCGCCTTCATCCTCGGCGTCATGGCGACGTCGCCGCTCGCGAAGCGCTTCGGCAAGAAGAACTTCTACCTCGTCTCGATGTCGCTCACTGCGCTGCTCACGTTCGGCTTCTATTTCGTGCCGCCGGAGAACATCGAGCTGGTCTGGGCAGCCAACACCATCATCAATTTCTGCGCCGCCCCCACCGCCCCGCTGGTCTGGGCGATGTATGCCGACACGGCCGACTACTCGGAGTGGAAGTGGGGCCGGCGCGCCACCGGTCTGGTGTTCTCGGCCGCCTCGTTCGCGCAGAAGCTCGGCTGGGCGATCGGCGGGGCCGGGGCTGGCTGGCTGCTGGCCTACTTCGGCTACCTGCCGAACGTCGCGCAGGGCCCCGAGACTATCCACGGCATCGTGCTCATGATGAGCGTGATCCCGGCCATCGCCGCCGTCGCGGCGGTCGCGGCGCTGTGGTTCTACGAAATCGACGAGGACACCGTGAAGCGCATGTCGGCCGACCTCGAGGCGCGGCGCGGGCCCGAGCCGGTCGAGGGCGTCGTGCCGGCGACGCCAGTGCTGCCTACGGCCCTGCCTGCTGCCGCGCTCGTCGAGCACCCGGAGGTCGTGGCCGGCCGCACCCCCTTGGACTTTACGGAGACCGGACCGGCGGCGGCCGCACGGAGGCCCGCCCCTTCGGCGCCACGGATTCCCGCGCTGGCTGCGGCACGTGCGTCCGGCGCCGCCCCGGTGCCGGCGGCGCTCTCATCCCAGGAACTCGCTGAC
>JBAVJR010000314.1:0-5087 GCA_049687855.1 Steroidobacteraceae bacterium
TCCGGACACCGTGCCGGTACCAGCCCCTGCTCCAGCGTTACCGCCCGCCGATTCGTCCGCGCCGGTGACCGAGGCGCCAACGGCCTCGACGCCTGAGGACCGGCCTGCGGCCAAGCAGGAAGCGGCGCCACCGCCAGCGCGGGAACCCGCGGCCAGGCCCGCCCCGATCGAACCGGCGGCGCAGCCGACCGCTCCGGGCAGAGGCTCGTTCGCGGTGCAGGTGGGGGCGTTCGGCTCCGAAACGACGGCCCGCAAGCTCGTCAACGACCTCACGGCCGACGGCATGCCGGCGTACATCGCGCCGCTGTCCAAGTCAGGCAAGACCTTGCATCGGGTCCGGGTCGGGCCGGTGCCCGACCGGACGGCCGCAGACAAGCTCGCTGCGAGGCTCAAGGCGCGCGGCCTGCCGGTATCCGTCGTCGCCGGCGGCTGATGCCCTCGTCTGCTAGAATTCGGCCCTTCAATTTCCTTGCCAGGACGCACCCGGCCGCATGACGACCGTCGACTACAGCCTCATCGCCATCGTCGTGATTTCCCTGCTTTTCGGAACAATCCGCGGATTCCTGCGCGAATCCGTGGCGCTGCTCGGCTGGCTCGTCGGCCTGTGGCTTGCGTGGCGCTACGCGCCTGCCGTGCAGCCCTACCTGGGCGGCTCACTCACGGGCACTGAACTCCAGGTCTGGGTTGCCCGGATCATCCTGCTGCTGGCAGCGGTGCTGGCGGCGTGGATCATTGGCAGCCTGCTCGGCTACCTCGTGCAGCGCTCGGGCCTCACGCTCGGCCTCGACCGCATCCTGGGCGGTGTGTTCGGCCTGGTCCGCGGTGCCGTCATCGTCGGCTTCGCCGTCATGCTGGCGCAGGCTGCGCAGATGCAGGACGAATCGTGGTGGAAAGAGTCCAGGTTGATTCCAGTGGGCGTGGAGATGGCCTCCGTGCTGAGTGGCTACGTCGAAACCGGGCGACAGGTCATCGAAGACGCCGCCGAGTCGAGTACCTGAGGGCGCAACCATGTGTGGCATCGTCGGTATCGTAGGTTTCACCCCGGTCAACCAGCAGATCTACGACGCGCTCACCGTCCTGCAGCATCGCGGGCAGGATGCGGCAGGCATCATGACGGAGCACGACGGCGCGCTGTACCTGCGCAAGGACGTGGGTCTCGTGCGGGACGTGTTTCAGCAGCGGCACATGCTGCAGCTGAAGGGCAACATCGGCATCGGCCACGTGCGCTACCCGACGGCGGGTTGCGACAGTTCCGACGAGGCGCAGCCGTTCTACGTCAATGCGCCGTATGGCATCTGCCTCGCGCACAACGGCAACCTCACCAACGCCCGGCAGCTCGCGGACGTGCTGATGCGCGAGGACCGCCGGCACCTCAACACCTCTTCCGACTCCGAAGTGCTGCTCAACGTGCTCGCGAGCGAGCTGCAGCGTTTCGGCACGACGAGCGCCTCGGCCGCCGACATCTTCGCCGCGATCAGCGCCACGTTCCGCCGGATCCAGGGCGGCTACGCCGTCGTCGCGATGATCCTCGGCCACGGCGTGATCGGCTTCCGCGATCCGCACGGCATCCGCCCCCTGGTCATCGGCAAGCGCGATACGCCGCGCGGCCGCGAGCACATGATCGCGTCGGAAAGCGTCGCGCTCGACCAGAGCGGGTTCGAACTGATGCGCGACGTGGGTCCGGGCGAGGCCGTCTACATCGACGAGACCGGCCGCCTGCACACGAAGCAATGCGGCAACCCTGTGCGTCACACGCCGTGCATCTTCGAGTACGTGTACTTTGCGCGGCCCGATTCGATCATCGACAACATCTCGGTCTACAAGGCGCGCCTGCGCATGGGTGAACTGCTGGCGGACAAGATCCGTCGCACGCGCCCGCACCACGACATCGACGTCGTGATCCCGATCCCCGACACCAGCCGCACGAGCGCGATGCAGGTCGCGCAGATCCTCGGCGTGAAGTACCGCGAAGGGTTCATCAAGAACCGCTACATCGGCCGCACCTTCATCATGCCCGAGCAGGGCCAGCGCAAGAAGTCGGTGCGCAACAAGTTGAATGCGATCGACCTCGAGTTCCGCGGCAAGAACGTGCTGCTGGTCGACGACTCGATCGTGCGCGGCACCACGTCGGCGCAGATCATCGAGATCGCGCGCGAAGCGGGCGCCAGCAAGGTGTATTTCGCCTCGGCCGCGCCGCCGGTGCGTTACCCGAACGTCTACGGCATCGACATGCCGGCGGCTTCCGAACTCGTCGCGGCGGGCCGCACCGAGGACGAAGTGGCCAGGCTGATCGGCGCGGACTGGCTGATCTACCAGGACCTCGACGACCTCGTGAAGGCCGTGCGCCACCACGATTCGGGCGTGAGCCAGTTCGACACGTCGTGCTTCTCGGGCGAGTACGTCACGGGCGACATCACGCCGGAGTACCTTGAACGGCTGCAGCGCGAGCGATCGGACCTGGCGAAGCAGACGCGCAACACCGGCACCGCCGCTTCGGGCGTGCTGAAGGCCGTCGTCTGACGCGTCTTCTGCCCCGCTTCCGCCAACGGTGGGAGAGGGCAGCCGGGTGAGCGACGCGTGACGCCGCGCAGGATCCTCCTCGATTGTTATCGGGCCGCGCTCGTCGCCGTCGACGCACGGCGGGCCGTGCAGCGGGAACTCGCCCGGCAACCGCTGCAGGGTCGGTGGCACGTGGTGGCAGTCGGCAAGGCCGCTGCAGCGATGGCGCAAGGTGCGGTCGATGCGCTGGGCTCGCAGATTGCCGGCGGCGTGATCGTCATCCCGGTTGGGCACCTGCCGGCCGGCTTCGATCCCGCGACACACGGCCTGCACGTCACCTGCGGATCGCATCCCTTGCCCGACGAGGCGAGTCTCGCCGCAGGCCAGCTGGTCGCCGACTTCGTGACGGGACTCGATGCGCAAGCGCAGGTGCTGTTCCTGGTTTCCGGCGGCGTCTCGAGCCTCGTCGACTGGCTCGTTCCCGGCGCCAGCCTCGCCGATCTGCAGGCATTGAATCGCTGGGCGCTGCAATCGGGGGCGTCCATCGCGCGGGTCAATGCCGTGCGCCGACGCATCTCGAGATTGAAGGGCGGTGGCCTCGCATGCATCGCGCGCGGACGGCGAACGCAGGCCCTGATGATTTCCGACGTGCCCGGCGACGATCCGCGCGTCATCGGTTCCGGACTGTTGCATGCGTTCCCCGATGAAGTTGCAGACGAGCCTGGCACGGCGGCGCTGCCACCGGAGCTGCGCGATCTTCTGGATCGACTCCATCCGAACCGGAAGACCATCGCCGGCGTGCCCGAGGTGCCGGTGCGAATCGTGGCGTCGCTCAGGTCTGCCTGTCAAGCTGCTGCAGCAGCGGCACGCGCACAGGGCCTGAAGGCACGCGCGGTGCGCGCTCGCATCGACGGTGATGCGGCCGAACTCGGGGCCCGCTTCGTCGCGTCGCTCGCGCGGCATCCCGCAGGTATCGTGCAGGTCCGAGGCGGCGAATCCACGGTGCGCTTGCCCGCGCAGCCCGGTCGCGGCGGCCGGAACCAGCACCTGGCGCTTGCTGCCGCGCTCGAACTCGAACGCCGCGGGCTGCGCGAGGCGAGCCTGCTCGCCGCCGGCACCGACGGCATCGATGGCGCTTCCGATGATGCGGGTGCGCTGGTCGACGACGAGACGTGCCAGCGCGGACGCGACGCGGGCTGCGATCCCGCCGTCTCGCTCGCGTGCGCGGATTCCGGTACTTTTCTCGAGGCGGCGGGTGATCTGCTGCATACTGGACCCACGCTGACGAACGTCGGCGATCTGGTCCTGGGCTTGAGGTTGGGAGGGCGTCGATGACGTTGCGGGCATTGATCGTGAGCGACCGTGCCGACTACCGGCAGCTGCTCGCGCATCACGTCACGCTCGAATGGCGCGATGCGTTGCCGGCCGAATACGAGCCGGCCACGCGTGGACGCCTGCCCCCGGGATTCACCGGCGTCGCCTACGACGTCGTGCTGCTCGACCACGACGTGCAGGACGCGCGTGGCCTGGAATGGCTCGAGGACCTGACCGACCGGCCCGGCTTTCCGCCCATTGTCTACTTCGCGCCCGGCGGCGCCGGCGCAGTCGGGGACAAGGCAAGGTCCGTGGGCGCGCTGGCCGTGCTGACGCGCACGGACTTCGAGCACGCGGACCTGTGCGGCGCGCTGCGGACGGCGCTGGCCAGTCGTCGCAACGTGCTGGCGGAGACCTCACGTGCGGCGCTCGAACAGAGCCCGCCCGATCGCTTCGGCTCGGTGCGCATCCGCGGCCATCGCTGCCTGCGCCGCCTCGCAGTCGGCGGTTCTTCGAGTGTCTTCCTCGCCGAAAACGTGCGCACTGGCGAGCAGCGCGTCCTCAAGATCTTCCGGCAGGTGCCGGATATCGTCGAAGGCAGCACGACGTTCGACCGTTTCCTGCGCGAATTCGACCTCGTGGCGCACCTGCGGCATCCGAACATCGCGCGCATCTACGACATCGGCGTCGCGGACGATCATCTCTATCTCGCCATGGAATTCTTTCCGGGCGGCGACCTGCGCTCGCGCATGAGAGAGCGTCTCGAGCCAGCGCAGGCGTTGGGTTACGTACGGCAGATGGCGGCGGCACTCAGCGCGCTGCACGAAGTCGGCGTCCTGCACCGCGACGTCAAGCCGGGCAACCTGCTGCTGCGCGAGGACGGTTCGGCGGCCTTCATCGATTTTGGCCTGGCGCGCCAGCTGAGCCTGGAAAGCGACATCACGGGCATCGGCACGATCTTCGGCACGCCGCACTACATGAGCCCCGAGCAGGGGCATGGCTTGCCGCTCGACGTGCGCAGCGACCTCTACAGTCTCGGCGTGGTCTTGTACGAAATGCTGACCGGCGAGAAGCCGTACAGCGCGGAAACGCCGCTCGCGGTGATCTACATGCACGCCAACGCGCCGGTCCCGCGCCTGCCGCAGAGCCTCGCGTACCTGCAGCCGCTGCTCGATGGATTGCTGGCAAAGAGGCCGGTCGATCGCCTGTCGTCGGCCGCTGCGATCGTGGCGAACATCGACGAACTGCTCAAGAGCGCGGCAGCCTGAGCTTTC
>JBAVJR010000315.1:0-7374 GCA_049687855.1 Steroidobacteraceae bacterium
GGTCTATGTCGAGCCGTCGGCGACGCTGGTCGAAGCCCCGAGCCGCAGTAACCAGGCTGCGTACGCGGGCGCGGGCCTGCGCGGTTATCTCAGCAACCGCTTCCTGCTGCAGGCCGAGTACCGCAGCTACGTCGTGTTCACCAGCCGCGACGAGAACGAGGAGATCGACGAATGGACCGTGGGCTTCACGTATTTCTTCTGACGGCGCTGGCGACGGTCGCGTCGCTGCCGGGCACTGCCGCCGCGCAATCGGCCGGCGAGCCCGCGGCATTGCCGACCCAGCAGCCGCAGGTCGTCGAACCCGCCGTCGAGCGGCGTGACGTCGAGCCGGCCGCGATCGACACCGAGAACTTCGAAGCCGGAGCCTTCGTCGGCACGGTCAGCATCGAGGATTTCGGCTCCAGCCTGCTTTACGGCGCGCGCATCGCGTACCACTTCACGGAGGACCTGTTCGCCGAGGCGACCGTGGGTTCGTCCAAGGCCGGCAAGACGAGCTACGAGGAACTGAGCGGCTCCGTGGAGCTGCTGACCGACAGCGAGCGACAGTACACCTACTACGACCTAGCCCTCGGCTGGAATGCCTTGCCGGGAGAGGTGTTCTTCGGCGGCAAGCGCGCCATGCCGAGCGCCGTGTACTTCACGCTCGGCGCGGGCAGCACGACGTTCGCGGGCGACGACCACTTCACCGTGGCGCTCGGCGCGGGCCTGCGCGTACTGGCCAACGACTGGATCGCCGTGCACCTCGACGTGCGCGATCACGTGTTCCAGAGCGACCTGCTCGGTAAGGACAAGCAGACCCAGAACCTGCAGGTCGGCCTCGGCATCACCGCTTTCTTCTGAGGATCAGCCCATGGGATTCACGCGTCGACTGCTCTTCGTTTCCTGTCTCGCGCTCGGGATGCCCGCCCTCGCCCTGGGTGCGGCAAACCCGGGGGCGCCAGCGCCGGACTTCACGCTCGCGGCTCGCGACGGCGGCAAGGTGCGGCTCGCCGACCTCAAGGGCCAGGTGGTCATGATCAATTTCTGGGCGACGTGGTGCGGCCCATGCCGGCAGGAAATGCCGCTGCTCGCACAACTGAACACCAAGTACGAACCGCTCGGGTTCACGCTGCTGGGCGTCAACGTCGAGCCCGACAGCGCAGCCGCGGTCGCCTGGCTCAAGGGCATGCCGGTGACCTTCCCCATACTCTTCGATACGGACAGCGTCGTGGCCGGCAACTTCGGCGTCGAAGGCATGCCGAGCACGGTCTTCGTCGACCGCAAAGGCCAGGTGCGTTACGTGCACCGCGGCTACAAGGTGGGCGACGAAGCCAAGTATGCGGACATGATCCGCAGCCTGGTCAAGGAGTGAACATGAGCACGTCCCGGCGCCTTGCCCTGCTCCTCGTGCTGGCCGCCGCGTCCAGCGGCTGTTCGAGCGTCGAACCGTGGGTGAAACCATATGAACGCCAGTACTTCGCCGACGTCGTCATGTCGGCGGAACGCGATCCGGTGGCCGCTTCCTACCTGAACCACGTGTTCGAGGCGCGCGAGGGTGCGCGCGGCGCCACCGGCAGCCACGGCGGCGGCTGCGGCTGCAACTGAGGCGACACAGGATGCTTTCGCGCTGCACGATCCGACTCTGCACGCTCGCCGGCTTCGCGCTGGCGGCCAGCAGCGCCGCGCACGCCGCGGTGCTGCCGGACGACCGGGCCGACGTGCTCTACCACCGTTACGACGGCGGCGGCGTCACCATCGACGGCCCTTCCGTGCTGCTGCGCAAGAAGTTCGCCGAGAAGTACTCGGTCTCGGCCAACTACTACATGGACATGGTGTCGAGCGCGTCGATCGACGTGATGACGACCGCCAGCCCGTACAAGGAAGAGCGCACGCAGGGCAGCCTCGCCTTCGACGTGCTGCAGGGCAAGACCCAGTACAGCGTGAGTTACACGCTGAGCGACGAGAGCGACTACACGGCCAACACGGCGAGCTTCGACGTCAGCCAGGACATGTTCGGCGACCTCACGACCGTGTCGTTCGGATTCAGCCAGGGCTGGGACGAAGTGCGCAAGCGCGACGACGATGTCTTCAAGGAGACGGTCGACCGCCGCAACTACCGTTTCGGCCTGCAGCAGATCGTGACGCCGCGACTCATGGCCGGCCTCAACTACGAGGTGATCACCGACGAGGGTTTCCTCAACAATCCCTACCGCTCGGTGCGCTACCTCGACGACACCAGCGCCCGCGGCTTCTCGTACCAGCCTGAGCTGTATCCGCAGACACGCACGAGCAACTCGGTGTCGCTGAACGCACGGTATTACCTGCCATACCGCGCCTCCGTGCACGGCGAGTACCGTTACTACATTGACACCTGGGGCATCGACGCCAACACCGTGTCGCTCGGCTACACGCATCCCTGGGGCAAGCGTTGGGTCTTCGAAGCCGGCTATCGCTGGTATGACCAGTCGGCGGCGGACTTCTATTCCGACCTGTTCCCCCGAGTCGACGCGCAGAATTTCCTGGCCCGCGACAAGGAACTCAGCACGTTCACGAGCCACATGATCAGCGTGGGCGCGACCTACGAACTGCCCTCGCTCGGCTGGGACCGCATCCGCCGGTCGACCGTGAACCTGTTCTACGATCGCGCCAACTACCAGTACGAGGACTTCCGTGACGTCACGGCGGGCGGCGCACCGGGCACCGAAGAACTCTACGGCTTCGACGCTGACGTGTTTCGTCTGTTCGTCTCGGGCTGGTTCTAGCCTGCGCTGCGGGCAATCAGCAGCGCGGCAAACCGGTCGGCGCTGCCCGACGCATACGCAAAGAACATCGACGGCTCCGTCATCTCGAGTTCGAGGATGACCGGCGCGCCCCACCCGTCGCGGATCATGTCGAGCCGTGCGTAGAGGGGTGGCTCGAACGGGATTGCGGCGTGAGCCGCTGCTGCCAGCAGCCGCTCGTCATCCGCAGCTTCGCGAGCGCTGATTTCTTCTGGCGCGAACAACCCCTCGACCAGTCCCGCATCGAGCCGCAGCAGCGGTCCCTTGCGAAACGCATGGCTCGGCACGCCGTCGTAGTAGATCAGCGCGGTCTCGCCGGACGTCTCCACGCTGGCCAGGTACGGCTGCAGCATGGCGCTGCGGCCTTCTGCTGCAACCAGTCGCGACAGGTGCGCCAAGGCCGAGGCTGCGTCCGAGCGCCGATAACGCGCAGCATCGCGCGAACCGGCACCGATGGACGGCTTCACCACGAACTGGTCGAAGTCGCAGTGGCGACCAACCGAGAGCGAGGCCGGACCACCGGCCAGGAACTGCTCCAGCGACCGCCCCGTATCTTCGCCAGGCTCGACGTAGCGCGTCGGCACGACTGCCACGCCGGCGCGATGCAGGTGCTGCAGGTAGTGTTTGTCGGTGTTCCATTCGAGCAGCGCTGGCGGATTGAACAACCGCGTCTGCGTGGCGCAGCAGCGCGCCCAGGCGCGGAACTCGGCGATGCGTTCGACGTAGTCCCACGTGGAGCGCAGCACCGCGAGGTCGAAGCCGGACCAGTCGACGGTACTGTCATCCCAGCAGGGCGTGGATACTCTGGCGCCGGCGCGCTGCAGCGCCTCCGCCAGCGGCGGCAGGTCCGGGTCGATGGCGAGCGCGGCGCGCGCGGTCACCAGGGCAATGTGCTGCAAGTCAGTCTCCGTCGGGAATTGGGTGAGTCGTCAGCCCAGCGCGGCTTCGATGCGGTCACCAAGCGCGCGCAGCACCGCGAGACGCGCGCTGCGCTTGTCGTCGGCGGGCACGATCGTCCATGGCGCATGCAGCGTATCGGTGCGCGCCAGCATGTCCTGCGCAGCGCGCTGGTACGCGGCCCAGTGCTTGCGATTGGTCCAGTCCTCGGGGTCGACCTTGAAGCGCTTGAGCGGATTGCGGTCGCGCTCGGCAAAACGCTCGAGTTGCTCCTCGCGGCTGATCGCCAGCCAGAACTTGGCGACGATGACGCGGTGCTCGGTGAGCTGGCGCTCGAACTCGTTGATCTCGTCATACGCGCGCCGCCAGTCGGGCGTCTTCGCGAAGCCGCGCACCCGTTCGACCAGCACGCGCCCGTACCAGCTGCGATCGAAGAGGGTGTAGTTGCCCCGGGGCGGCAGCTGGAACCAGAAGCGCCAGAGGTAAGGCCGCGCGAGTTCTTCGGGCGTCGGCGCCGAGATCGGTACGACGCGGAACTGGCGCGCGTCGAGCGCGGCGGTGACACGACGGATCGCGCCGCCCTTGCCGGCCGCGTCCATGCCTTCAAATGCAGCGACGACCGCGTGCTTCTCGAAACGCTTGCGCCGCGACAGCAACGCCAGCCTGCCCTGCAGCCGCTCGAGTTCCGCGTCGTACTCGTCGTCGCTCGGCGTGTCAGCTGCAGGCCTCGTCGCGAATCGGGCACGGATGGCGGCATTCACCACGGCGGCCTGCGGCGCATTCCTGACACGCGGGACCGCGTCGTCCGCGTGCTGGATCGCCGCCAGCAGCTGCCGCCCCACTTCGAGCGCACGATGCTGGCTGTCGGTGCCGTCCACGACATGCCATGGCGCGAGGGGTTGATCGGTGGCAACCAGCGTGCGTTCGAAGGCCCGCTCGACCGGCCGGTAGTTGCGCGCCAGCCAGCGATCTTCCTGCGTCACGCGCCACCGCGTGGTCTTGTTCGCCTGCAGTCTGGCGAGTCGCTTCTTCTGCGTTGCCGGCGAGACGTGCAGGTGCACCTTGCACAACGCCACGCCGTCGCGCGCCAGCATCTGCTCGAGCTGCCGCACGCGCTCGACCCCGCGACGCAAGTGGGCTGGGCTCGACGCCGCCTTCACGCCGAGACCGGCGGCCCCGAGCAGCAGGTCCTGGTACCAGCCGCCGTGCAGGATGGCGATCCGGCCTTGCGGCGGCATCAGCCGCCAGTAACGCCAGAGCGTCGGCCGCTCGCGCTCCACGTCGTTGGGTGCATGAAAGCCGTAGACGGTCGTGAACTTGGGATCGAGCCAGCCCAGCAATTCGTTGACGACTTCGCTGCGGCCAGCCGCCGGGATGCCAGTCACGATCATCACGACCGCGTGCCTGCGCGACTGCCGCAACGTGAACTGCGCATCGAGCAGCGCGTCCTGCAGCCGCGGTAGCGCGTGCTCGTACTCGAGCCGCGTCAGGCGGCGTCCGCTCAGCGCCTCGTGCAACCTGCGCCTGGTGGCCATGGCACGCCTCAGCGGCGACGATCCCGGGCCAGCGGCACCTGCTGCGTGACGCAGTGGACGTTGCCCCCGCCGAGCAGGATCTCGCGCCCGGGCACGCCGACGACCTCGCGCTTGGGGAACAGGTCCTGCAGCTTGCGCAAGGCGTCCCGGTCGCGGCGCGGGTCGAGCAACGGCGCGATGATGCGGCGATTGCAGATGTAGAAATTGACGTAGGAAGCCGCCATGCGGCTGCCCGCAGCGCGCGGCTGCGAGCCTTCGGCGACGTCGACGCCCGCGGCCTCGTCCGCCGTCATGCGCAACGGGCCCGGCTGCTGCAACTTGTGCACCTTGAAGCGACGGCCGCGCGCGTCACGGGCGTCCGCCAGGCGCTCGTAGGCCGCGCGCGAGATCTCGTACTGCGGATCGTTGCGGTCGCTGGTCCACGTCAGCACGACCTCGGCCGGCCGCACGTAGGCGCACAGGTTGTCGACGTGGCCGTCCGTCTCGTCGTGCAGCACGCCTTTGCCGAGCCAGACGACGACTTCGACGTTCAGGTAACGCTTGAGCTGGGTCTCGATCTGAGCGCGGCTGAGACCCGGATTGCGGTTGGGATTGAGCAGGCATTCCTCGGTCGTGATCACCGTGCCCTGCCCGTCCACGTGGATCGAGCCACCTTCCAGGATGAACGGCGCCCGGTAGCGGTCGCAGCCTTCCATCTCGGTGACCTTCTGCGCCACTGCATCGTCACGGTCCCAGGGGAAATAGAGGCCGCCCTGCAGGCCGCCCCACGCGTTGAACTGCCAGTCGATGCCGCGCATGCCGCCGCGGTCGTTGACGACGAACGTCGGCCCGACGTCGCGCATCCACGCGTCGTTGCTCGAAAGCTCGACGACGCGCACCTGCGACGGCAGTAATCGCCGTGCATTGGCAAATTGCGATGCCGAGACGCCGACGGTCACGGGTTCGCTGCCCGCAATGGCAGTCGCGAGCTGCACGAACGACTGTTGCGCGGGCTTCGCGCCGAGCCGCCAGTTGTCGGGACGCTCGGGCCACAGCAGCCAGCAGCCCGCGTGCGGTTCGAACTCGCCGGGCATGCGGTAGCCGTCGCGGCGCGGGTTGGAATCGAGGGACTTGCTCATTCGTCGATGTTAGCAAACGACCGTCAGTCGAGCTTGGCCAGGCGCAGGCGCAGCGCGTTCGAAATGACGCTGACCGAACTCAACGACATCGCTGCTGCCGCGATCCAGGGTGACAGCAACCAGCCAAAGACCGGGTACAGCACGCCGGCCGCAAGCGGCACTCCGAGCGCGTTGTAGCCGAACGCGAACCAGAGGTTCTGGCGCACGTTGCTCATCGTCTTCTCGCTGAGCCGGAACGCGCGGACCAGGCCCCGCAGGTCGTTGCCCACCAGCACGACGCCCGCCGTCTGCTTGGCCACGTCCGTACCGGCGCCCATCGCGATGCCGGCGTCGGCAACCGCGAGCGCCGGCGCATCGTTGATGCCGTCGCCCGCCATCGCCACCACGCGGCCTGCGGCCCGCAGTTGCTGCACCATTTCCGCCTTGCCGGCCGGATCGACGCCGCCGTGAAATTCCTTGATGCCGGCCTGCCCGGCGATCGCCCGTGCCGAAGTCACGTGGTCGCCCGAGACGAGCACGACACGCAGGCCGAGGTCCTGCAGCGACTTGACCACGTCCCACGCCTCCTCCTTGAGCGGGTCGGCCAGCGAGATCAGCCCGATCGGGTGGCCATCGACCGCGACGAACACCACTGTCTGCCCATGCTCGCGCAAGTGACCGGCCTCGGTCACCAGCGAACCCGGATCGATGCGCTCCGACTGCAGCAGGGCCTCGGTGCCGACCAGGACTTTGCGCAACTGCACCACACCCGCGGCGCCCGCACCCGGAAACGCCTGGAAACCGTAGCTGCGACCCAGGCGCAGGCCGCGCGCGAGCGCATGTCGCACGATCGCCTGGCCCAGCGGGTGTTCGCTGGCCTGCTCGAGGCTCGCGGCGAAACGCATCAGCTCGTTCTCGGGCACGCCATCGACGGGCAGCACGGTCACGACTTCGGGTCGGCCGCGTGTCAGCGTGCCAGTCTTGTCGAATACGAGTGTGTCGACGTGTTCGAGCCGCTCGAGAGCGTCCCCATTGCGGAACAGCACGCCGGCCTGGGCACCTCGGCCCATCGCGACCGTCATGGAC